>CAYYUU010000071.1:0-13791 GCA_964474955.1 uncultured Alcaligenaceae bacterium
AATGTCAGTTTGGATGCCACGGAAGGCAAATTCCCGCGCCCACGACTCAAGCTCATCTTCTTCTCTCGTCAAGCTGTGCAAGGCGTTTGATAAAAGGACCAAATATATGCGTGCCGTGATCATACTTTTGGTAGTTGTGGCTCTTGGAGGAGCGGCGTACGTCGGGATATACCATCCCGATTGGATTTGGCCCGATCCCAAAAAAGTCGCCGAGGAGAAACGGAAGAAAGAACGACAAGCGGAACTGGCAAAGTACCAACCGGCCAAGACTCCGGAGGAAGCCGCACAAAACTTTATGAAGGCCATCCAGAACCGCGATTACGAAGCGGCCGCCAAATACGTCACGACTGTTTCGACAGACCAAAGTATCAAGAAGGATTACTACGCCGAGAAACTCCGACGGAATCACAAGGCCGTGTCCGCCATGGCGAAGAAGATCGACGAACTGAAAAAAGTGATGGTGGAGAAGAACCTCAAGGCTCCCCTCAGTTGGCATCTGCTTTTGGCTCTCGATCCGTTTCCGACAGACTTTAAGATCGTCGAAGACAGCCTCCAACCACTCGGCCAAGGAAAAGACGTTTACTCGGTGCTGTTCACGCACACGAAGATCGATCGGAAGGGTAAAAATGAGAAAGACTTGTTACGCGAGTTGAAAGAGAAATTCGAAGTCATTGGAGACAAAAAGAAGCGACTTGCGTTTGCCAAGCTCTACAGTAACCGGATCGATCCGTTGATGTTTAGTAATGGGCTTATGCCTCCCATACACATCATCAAATTCCCCGTACCAGCTTTCGTCCCCAAACCAGCCGAGATCGTCTCGGAGACTGACGAAGATGGAGAAAAGTCGTGGAAGCTCAAGGTGGTTGTCACTCCCCAATTCAAGGCGGAATTGGAACACTTTCTACTACACACCGCCGCGTATCGGACCATCGTCGAGAACTTGATCCAACACACCGAAAATACCGAAAATTTGTCCCCTGAGGATTTCCAAAAGAAGATGATCGAGGAGTTCGGGAAACAAGTTGGCCAACCCAAGGCATGAGTCTTCGATCACTGGATTGCAGGGTTGTCTTGGGACGCGGTCGGGTCCACAAGTGTCGCCTTTCGCTCTGCGAAAAGTTTGTTCTGTTTGCCATCCTTTCGGGTGGCAGGCGAGGACCGGACAATCGTGAATTACTCGAAGGAGTTCCGCAAAAACGTGCGCTTTACGCCTTGGCTTCCAGCGCTGCCAAGACTTCTTCCAACTCGGCGTCGGGTGGAATCTTGCCCTGTTCCTGGAGCTTGCGGAACTGCTTTTCGAAATCCTTGACGGATCGTCGGGCCATGAGCTTCGCGGCGACTCCCATTTTGTCAATGAAGAGGACGCCGTTGAGGTGATCGATTTCGTGTTGCCAGGCGCGGGCTTCGAGGTCACTGACGACTTTCTCGACCAGCTTTCCTTTCAAATCATACGCCTGAATTTTCACCGTCTTGGCCCGGCGGATCTTCTGGAACAAACCCGGGAAGCTCAAGCACCCTTCTTCGTCTAGGACGTTTCCTTTGCGTTCGACGATGGTCGGATTGATGTAGACCTCTTCGGCCTCGGGTTGGTTGGGATCGCCGGTAATGTTCATGACCAACAGTTGATACGGCAGAGCCACTTGCGGCGCGGCGAGGCCAAGGCCGTTGGCTTCGTACATCAACTCGGTCATCTTCCCGATGTGGAGTTTCAACTGTTTGTCAATGGTCTTCAACGGGGTCGATTTGTGCCGCAACGCTGGGTGTGGGTATTGAACAATTTTCATGGATATTCGCTCGTTCGATAGGCGGTTGTTGTTCAGTAGGGCTATCAGATCAGAAAAAGTCGTATTTGTGGTTGTTCGGAGAGTGTCGTCTTTCGCTCGGGCAGTCGGATCAATAAGAGTCGTGTTTGCGGGTGTTTTTGGAGCTGAACGCCGCATGCCTTGCTCTCATTATATAAGCCGAATCCGCAATTGAGGAAAAGTTGCGGCAACGAATCGGCTCTTGCTTCTTCGCTTCTTTTTTCTCCACCTGGCGATGGTCGTCAATTATTCTAAAGCGAAATACTCGCCCGACCTTTTGGCCTGATTTTAGGAGATTTGTAGTATGTCCGTTCACCGACGATCTTTTCTGGCGACGAGCGCTGCGGCGGGGACAATGAGTGCTCTCACGGCGGCGGGAGCAGCCGACGCACCGAACGAAAAAATCCGCATTGCCGTGATGGGCGTCAATGGGCGAGGGCGAGCATTACTCGGCGGCTTTTCTGCCTTGGACAACGTGGAAATCGCATACATCTGTGAAGTCGACCGAAACGTTGTGCCGCGCGCCCTCCGGTCGATCAACCAACGCCATCGAGGTCGTCCGCAGGTCGAAAAAGACGTTCGACGCGTGCTCGAAGATCGAACTCTCGATGCGTTAGTTGTTAGTGCTCCGGATCACTGGCACGCACTCGCGACCGTTTGGGCTTGTCAAGCGGGCAAGCACGTCTACGTCGAAAAGCCCGTTTCGCACAACGTCGTCGAAGGACGACGGATGGTCCAGGCAGCGCGACGATACAACAAAGTCGTGCAGGTCGGGACACAGCGACGCAGTGCGGATCACTACACGAGCGCCAAACAATTCGTGCAAGAGAACCGGCTCGGAAAGATCCCGTTCGTGCGAACCTGGATTGCCGGCGATCGACCGAACATCGGCCACGCCCGGGATGCGGCCTCGGCTCCCGAGGGAGTGGACTACAACTTGTGGCTCGGACCGGCACCGCGACGAGCCTTTAACTCCAATCGATTCCACTACAAGTGGCACTGGCATTGGGATTACGGGACTGGCGAAATCGGCAACAACGGCATCCACGCGCTCGACATGGTTCGCGGAATCATGAACCTCGGCGATCCAACTCGGATTTGCTGCGGAGGGGGAAAACTCTTCTACGACGATGACCAACAGACCCCCGACACACAGATTGCGACATTCGACTTCCCCAGCACTACGGTGATCTGGGAACACAGGGTTTGGTCCAAGACCGGGTTCGGCGACGCTCCATGGGGTCTGGCCCTTTACGGCGAGAAGGGAACGATGATCTTCGACAACCGCGGTTGGCGGATCATCGACGGTCGCAACAATCTGCAAGGCTCGGCCAATGCGGATCGTCAGATGCAAACCAAGCACCTCCAAAATTTCCTCGACTGCATCCGCAACAACCAACGACCAAACGCGGACATCGAAGAAGGGCACTTGAGTACTCGGTTGTGTCACCTTGGCAACATCGCGTATCGGACGCACAAAACACTGACGTTCAACGCCGAGCACGAAAACTTTGGCCGGGATGATGTTGCGAATCGATTGCTGTCGAGGACGTATCGGGCACCGTTTGTGTTGCCGGAAATTTCGTAATACAGGGTTGATGTACTCGGCAAACAATCGACATCGCCCTAATACCGCCGCTCACGATACTGATCGCTCGGACCTTGGTCGTCGTACTCTCCGGGAGGCGGTCTTCGGTCGTCGTAGTCGTCATACCCTCTGCGCGGCGGTCTTCGGTCGTAATCGTCGTAGTCATCGTAGTCGTCATAATCATCGTAAACGGATCGGCGTCGACGTCGCCTCGACCTTCGCTGGGCGGCGTCCCGAAACACTTCGGAGACGTTCTTCAATACGATTTCGTAGTCCGTGATTTCGATGGGACGTACGGCGCTGTTTTGGTACACCACGACCCAGACCAACCAGGCGAGGATCAGGACGATATTTCCGATGCAAACAAGACCGACCAGCGCGTCGGTGGTATCCCGATTTGGTCCTCGTTGGTCTGCCAATATCGCGACGAGTATTAAGGACACAATGCCCGACACGAAAAAGAACAGCACCCCCAAGAACACAAGCAACGACCGGGATCGCCAATGTCCCCGATGTTCATGGCACACCGGGGCATAAACGGTCATTCGCTTGCTCAATATCGAAGCGATGATGGCATACGGCAAGAGACCCGCCAAAATGAGAATGGCCGTCCAAGGAGGAGTCCACCGGAATATCTTCCGGACTTCCGTGTCTGCCGGCTCGCCGCACACGATGCACACATCTGGAAGACGCCCTTCGCGGACATCTTCTCGTTCAAATTCAATCTGGGCCATTGTGAGAATTCCTCGTTCGTGAATGCTCTTTTCTATGGCTATGGTATCTCCCAGCTTCCAAACCGACAGCGAGAGTGTCAATGGATCATCACTGTTGGCATTCTTCCAAACGGTCGGGCCGTGAAGTTGGAACAGTCAGATATACAAGTGTTGTCGGAAAGTTGTTTTCTCGCGTGCAGGCACTTTGCTTTGCAGGCTTAGCCTGCGGAAAAGAAGTTTACAAGCAAAAACTGCTTCTCGCTCCGCGAAAAGCAACTTTCCTGGATGCGGCACTCCTTCCACCGTCCGCCTTGGCGACTTGAGAAGTGCTAGTCGGCAACTGCGGCCATTTCGACCCAATCGATTTTCTCGAAGAGGTTTTGAAGCTTTTGTCCGCGTTGCGGATTGAGAGACCGAACATGCGCGATCCGACCAAGGAGATGGGCTTTGAAATCCGGATGACCGTTCCGATTTTGTGAGGACGGTCCGAAGCGACCGCAATTGTACAAGATCGCTTTGAGCGTGTGATAGTCTGTGCGAGCAACGTTGGGGTGGGCGTTCACGACGACGCCCGTAATCTTTTGTCGGCCACCTTGACGAAGAAACCGCGACTTCCGCATGTTCAGTTCGAACCCCTCTTCCAATGCGATCGCCCCGACGGTAATCCGAAAGCGGCTGGCTGATTTTGCGAAATCACTGCCCCCCGAAAAGGCAAGATCGTCGGCGTAGCGCGTGTACCGAGCATTCGTCGATTGAGCCAAAGCCTGCAATCGACAGTCGAGCCGGTACGCACAAAGATTGGCCAACGCCGGTGACGTCGGTGCTCCTTGCGGAAGATGACGATCCCGAAAACGCTTGCGTGTGAGCCAACTGGCTTGATGATTGTCCCACACATCTTCGGGGACGGCATTCGTGCAAAGTCCTGTTAGCAATCTGGCTACCTCGATGGGATAGCCTGCCGTGCGAAACAAACAGTGGACTCGGGAGGCGGTGACGGAAGGAAAGAAGTCTCGCAAATCAAACCGCAGCACAATCTCACGCCCACAATGAGGTTCGGCAAACGTGCGAATGGAACGACCGACGCAGTAACCGTGCGCGGCGGAGTGGGGCGGAATCACATTGAGGATTTGTTCGAGGATGAGACGTTGAGCAGCTTTGAGGCGTTTCTTGGGCATCTCGAGCAGACGCCACTTTCCCGAACGTTTCGAGACCAAACGAAATCGGTAATGTCGCAGAGATTCTTTGACCACTCGGGCTTGCTGGTCGCGCGAGTCGGCGAACCAATCGAGTTCTTGCGGAGTCCACCCGAGCCATTAGGCCAAGGCAACTGTGGTCGTGATCGGCTTCACGTTCCAACTCGACGGAGCACCGGGACTCGGGTCCATCGTCGGCGCGATCCAGTACAACCGACCGACAACATTTTGACTCGGGTTCAAGCCATTTCGGAAACTTTTGTGGTTCTCGATGAACTCAACGAGGCTGTCCGCTTTTGGCCGCGGCGAGTCCTTGTCGTACTTGGCCAAGATTGCTTTGATGAGTTTTCGCAACCACGGCTTCGAGCCACGACACGCTTGCTTGCCGCGATCGGTCATGGCATTGAGAGTCCAGCTTCCCGCGAGAAAAGCGGCGGCCAAATTTTCAGCAACTTGGTGTTTGTCCGACATGAAAAAAGTGCGGCGTCCAACCCACCTCGTGATGCGCGACTGACTCAGCATTGGGATGCTGCTCGAGTCGTGCGACGTCCTGCCAAAACAAAACCACTCCCCTGAGGTTACCTCAGAGAGACACACGAACCATCGAAACGGCCCTGTGCCGACTTGGATCACCCCACTTGGGAAAAGAGTATGATCGCCCATTCGAGAAGTGTCAAGCCAAGCAGATTTTCGGTCGATTTTTTCTTTCGGTGTGGGAAGAATTATCCTTAAACGAACGAGTCTTGATGAGTTGCGGAATTTGATTCGGCAAGCGGTGAAGGCTTCGTCGCTCACAGAACTCGGCCTTGTGGAGGAGAATGAGAAGGAACAATCTTCTCCCACCTCCGAGTTACCAGAATCTGATTGACCAATCCAACTGCCATTCCGAACGAAGGGCGAAACAAGATTTCGCCCTGTCTTCTGCTCGAGAACATCCATGAACGAACAACAATCGCTCCTCGCCGCCATCGCCGAGAATCCCGACGCGCAGTCACATCGGTTGATCTACGCCGACTGGCTCGACGAACGCGGCGAACAAGACCTTGCCCATTTCATTCGTCTGCAGTGCGAACGAACACCTTTCGACTTTCCCTCCGACGAGTGGGAATGGGAGCCACCGCTTCCGATGGCCGAACAGAGATTGATCCAACAACACAAAGACGAGTGGCTGGGGCGGTTGCCGAGCGTCGCCCAACAAGTCACATGGTACAGAGGTTTCATCGACCACATCCTGATCGATGGCGAGGACTTCATCGACAACCTGGAGGATATATTCCAAGTCTCTCCGCTGTTGAGGTCGGTGGACCTCCGCAACATGAAGCAAAAGCACTGGCAGTCGCTCGCGAAGTCTCCGCACCTCAGCCGACTCGAAAGCATCGCCGCATGCCATGACCGGGTGAGTCTTCGGAGCTTGAAGAGTTTGTGCAACTCTCGCCACTTGCAACGCCTGCGAAAATTGCATCTGGATTTCGTCAAATTGGGTAACGAGGAAGTCGAGGTATTGGCCAATTCGGAAAAATTATCGAACCTCAAGTCCCTGCTCTTGCCCGGCAATGAAATGAGCAGCAAATCGACACAGATATTGGCCGAGTCTCCGTACTTGCATCAACTGGAAGAACTCAGCTTGAGCAGCAACCTCATCGAACCGGAAGATCTGGAGAAACTGTTGGCCTCTCCGCTGGCAGCGCGGCTGAAGAGTCTGGATCTCGCCTATTCTTTAGTTTCCGACGAAGCCGTGGCGGTCCTCACCAACGCCCCGAACTTGGGCAGCCTTCGGGAACTGAGGATCGATGTCGACGGCGACAATGTCACCCAAGAAAGTACAAAATTGTTGGCGCAGTCGCCATACTTGAAGGGCCTGCAAAAGTTGTCTACAGGGTCCAACCCCGCGGGACCAGAGATGGCCGAAGAGATGGCCAACTCCCAGAACTTCCGAGAGCTTCGTTCCTTGAATATGTTTGCAAGCCGCATCGGAGATGCGGGAGTGGCAGCGCTCGCAAACTCACCCAATTTGGCCAACCTGGCGCAGTTACTTCTTGATACCAACGACATTACCAACGTCGGTGCCAAAGCGTTGGCCGCGTCGTCGTATCTCACTCGCTTACGGTGCCTGGGGCTTCTCTTCAACGGCATCGATGACGAAGGATTAGAAGCACTTGCGAACTCGCCCAACATCAAGCATCTCGAAATTCTTCACCTGGAGCGGAACTCGTTCGGTGTGAAGGGAGTCAGGGCTTTGGCGAACTCTCCGTACGCTCAATCGTTACGGTATCTGCACCTGGGTGACAAGATGGTTCAAGACGAGGAGGTGCGTGAGTTGGCAACGTCGGCAACTGTTCGCAACCTTCGATACTTATACCTCGAGTACGGCAAAGTCACGGCAGCGGGAGCCGAATTACTTGCGAAATCGCCACACTTGGCCAACTTGGAAGAACTTGTCCTTTATGGCAACAACATTCGCGACGACGGCGCGGTCGCGATTGCAGACTCGCCATATCTCACGAACTTGCAACGGCTCGACCTCGGTGATAATGCCATCGGATCTCGGGGAGCCCTGCGGCTTGCGGAGTCGCCGAACTTACGCTGGCTGCAAGACTTTCAGCTGCATAACATCCCACACCTCACGAAGGACGTCCATGAGTTGTTGACCGAACGCTTCGGGGATGTCATTGTTCTGGACGAACCGGCGATTGTGTGACTAATCTTTGGCAATCCCTCCGCCACAGTGTTGCTCCGTTGCGTTTGCACAATGAATTTTGACGAAGTAATTTGAGACAAGCCTGAAGCGCAAGTGAAGGACCAGAAACACCTTCGCTTGCGCTTCAGGCTTGTTCCAAATTCGCACATTGCGGATTTTGGTTGTCAAAACACATCATAGAGTTTTCAACGGAACCAAATAGGAATACGGTATCTTCCTTGAAACCACCGATAGCCTGTCAGATAATACTTTCGTGTTCAAACACCACTCGCAATAGCGTGCTTTCCATACGACTCCGGAACCCGAAAACGATCCGTTCTTCTTGCGCACAGGACTGGCTCGCCAAGTTCTTCCAGGCCCTGGTAAAACTTGATTTGGTGAAGTGCAATTGATTCAAGGCATTCTCGGTGCTTTGGAAAAACGTGCTTTGTTTTCCAATCCCGGAGTCGCCGCTCAACTCCAGCATTTGCAAGAGATCCCAGAGGACATGGAGGCGTTCATCACGAGCGTAGACGCATGAGCAACGAAGGAAGTAGTGAAAAGCAAGAAGCACTGAAACAAATTAGTGAATCCCTTCAATCCTTTTTCAGCGCTTCCAAGTCACCTTGTTTTTCACTCTCAGGGTCATTTCTCTGGTGGGGATGCTTGTACTCGTGTGGATGTTTTTGTTCTTCCGACAACAGCAATACGTGGACAAAGTGATCACAGCTGTCTTGGGTGGCATCGGTGGATTTGGTGTGCCGCGTGGTTTTGCGTTCCCATCCACGAAATCCAAATCAAGTTGGCACTTTTTCAAACGATTGGGCCAATGCCGCTCACGTTTTTTGGCTCTCAAAATCGTTGCAGTTTTCGTTGTACATCCGAAAATCTCAGCCCACACGCAATTTCCCTTGCCGATCCCTTCCCTTTCGTGAGAAAATAAACAATAGAAACGAATATTACCCGCCTTCGCTTGTTCCCCGAAAACACGAGAGCGCAATCTCTCTTGGAATCATCTTCAGAAGAGCTACTCAGTACCATGAAACGACTTCTCGTTTTCACGATGGTGCTTGCGTTGGTTGGTTTGGTCTGGGTCGGTAACAATTCCCAAGCCCAGAACAAACCAACCCCCAAGTCCCAAAAGAAACAACCTGTCAAAACCGAACGCAAGATTTCCTACACCAAGGACATCAAGCCGATCCTCTCGTCGAACTGTTTTACTTGTCACGGTCCCGACAGTGAAAATCGGAAGGCTCGGCTGCGGTTGGATACGTTTGAAGGCGCGACGAAAAAACTCCGCAGCGGGTTCACGCCGGTCGTCCCAGGCCATCCCGAAAAAAGCGATCTGGTGACGCGCATCTATTCGAAGTTTGGCGACGAGTTGATGCCTCCACCTAAGAGCAATCACAAGCTCAAAGACGCCGAAAAGGCGCTGCTCAAACAGTGGATTGCCCAGGGTGCGAAGTACGAAAAACATTGGGCGTTCGAGGCTCCGAAGCGGCCAGAAATTCCCACACCCAGGAATGCCAAATGGGCGAAGAACCCTATCGACCTTTTCGTCCTCGCAAGGATGGAAGAAGAAGGACTGAAGCCGTCGCCCGAAGCGGACCGGTATACGTTGGCTCGCCGCGTGGCTCTTGATCTAAACGGGCTCCCGCCAACCATCGAGATGGTCGACCGTTTCGTCAACGACAAACGCCCCGACGCTTACGAACGCTATGTGGATGAATTGATGCGATTGCCCGCCTTCGGAGAACGATGGGCCACAATTTGGCTCGACCTGGCTCGCTACGCCGACTCAAACGGTTACGCCAACGACAACCCTCGTACGATCTGGCGGTATCGCGATTGGGTCATTCAGGCGATCAATAAAAACATGCCGTTCGACCAGTTCACGATCGAACAAATTGCTGGTGACATGTTGCCGAAACCGACCAAAGAGCAACTCATTGCGACCGCCTTTCACCGAAACACTCTGAGCAACGACGAAGGCGGAACGGACAACGAAGAATTTCGCGTCGCCGCCGTCGTGGATCGCACCAATACGACTTTCCAAGTTTGGATGGGGATGACGATGGCGTGTGCCCAGTGCCACGACCATAAATACGATCCGCTGAGTCAGGAAGAGTATTATCAAGTCTTCGCCATTTTCAATAACACCGAAGACAACGACGCTGGAGATAATCGACCGAATCTCTACGAGATGACCCCGGAACAGAAAAATCAAAAGGTCCAACTCCAGAAGTAGCTCAACGATCTGCAAGCTCAGGCCAAGAAGAACAAAAAACAGGCCAAAAAGCTCAAGGGGCAAATCGCCAAATTGCAAAAGCAAGTTTCGCGAATCCGCGGCATCCCCACGCCCATTATGAAAGAGCTTCCGCCGAACCGACGCCGGAAAACGCACATCCTCGTCCGAGGGAATTTCCTCAACAAGGGCAAGCAAGTTCAACCAGGCGTGCCAGAGTTGTTTCACGACCTTCCCAGGGGAAAAGCTGTCGACCGAATGACGCTCGCCAAGTGGCTCGTCGACGAAAAAAATCCATTGACCGCAAGAGTCGCCGTCAATCGATACTGGGAACACATTTTCGGCAAAGGGCTCGTCACGAGCAGCGAAGACTTCGGCGTTCGAGGAAAATTGCCGACGCATCCCAAGTTGCTCGATTGGCTCGCCGTCGAATTCATGAAGCCGACACGAGAACCGAACGCGAAAACGGCCGCGACTCCGTGGGACGTTCGTCGTTTGCTCAAGCTCATCGTGACTTCCGCGACCTATCGTCAATCGTCGCGAATCACTCCCGATCTACTCCGCGAGGATACGACGAACGAGTTGTATGCCCGAGGTCCTCGCTTCCGCGTTCCCGCAGAAGCCATCCGAGACCAAGCGTTGTTTGTAAGTGGCTTGTTGAGCAAGAAGATGTATGGGCCGCCCGTTCGACCGCCTCGCCCGAAGCTCGGATTGCGAGCGGCCTTTGGCGGCGGAACCGACTGGCAAACGAGCAAGGGCGATGATAAATATCGCCGAGCTCTCTATACGAAGTGGCGACGAACGACGCCGTACCCATCGATGACAACGTTCGATGCTCCCGACCGCAATGTTTGTTCCGTCAAACGACCGCGAACGAACACTCCGTTGCAAGCACTGGTGGTTCTCAACGATCCGGTTTATGTCGAAGCCGCTCAAGCGTTGGGGCGGCGAATGATGCGCTCCAAAGAAAAAACGATTGCAGGGAAAATCCAGCGTGGGTTCCGACTCGCTCTCGTTCGTCCTCCAAACGCGAAGGAAACAGAACGACTCGTCCAGTTGTACGAGCGGGCCAAATCGGTCTTCGCCAACAGTCAGAAAGACGCCGTGGCGATGGCGACCGACCCCCTCGGTGCTCTGCCCAAGGGAGCCGACGCCGTGGAAGCCGCAGCATTCACGGTCATTGGAAATGTGTTGCTCAATCTCGACGAAATGATACTGAAGAGGTGATATAGTGACTGCCTACACGAACTACCTTGCGAACATCACCCGCCGGCATTTCTTGCGGGATTGTCCAATTGGATTGGGAGCGTTGGCGTTTGCCATGCTCAATGGCGAGGCCAACGCCGACACGAATGGGCAGCGACAGCGGGCTGTCAATCCACAGGCTCCGAAGCCGCCGCACTTCCAGCCGAAAGTCAAGAACGTCATCTATCTGCACATGGCCGGGTCGCCTCCGCACCTGGACATGTTCGACTACAAGCCGTTGTTGTCCGAACGCAACGGCCAGAACTGCCCGGATGAGTACATCCGCGGACGGCGGTTTGCGTTCACGCGCGGTGTGCCCAAGTTGCTCGGGACGCCGCACCGATTTAGCCAACACGGCCAAAGCGGCGCCTGGGTTTCGGACGTGTGTCCAAACTTGGCGAGCATGGCCGACGACTTGACGTTCATCAAGTCGATGCACAGCGACCAGTTCAACCACGCTCCCGCGCAATTGCTGCTTTACACCGGCTCGCCGCAATTTGGCCGACCGTCGATGGGATCGTGGGTGACTTATGGACTCGGTTCCGAGAGCCAGAACTTGCCCGGGTTCATCGTCTTGATCTCCGGGGGCACGAACCCGAGTGCGGGGAACTCGCTCTGGAACAGTGCCTTTTTGCCCTCGATTTATCAAGGGGTGCAATGTCGCTCGCAAGGCGATCCGGTCCTTTACGTGTCGAACCCTCGCGGCATGAATCGACAGATGCGCCGGCTCAGTCTGGATGCGCTTCGAGACCTCAACGAGATGCAGGGGCAAGAACTCGGTCACCCCGAAACGCAAACTCGAATTGCCCAATATGAACTCGCGTACCGCATGCAGGCCGCGGTTCCTGAGGTCATGAACATTAATCGGGAGCCTCGAAACGTCATTGAGGAGTATGGGGCTCGGCCAGGCAGCGCGAGTCTGGCGAACAACTGCTTGCTTGCTCGTCGGCTTGTCGAGCGTGGCGTGCGTTTTGTCCATCTGTTCGATTGGGGCTGGGACTTCCACGGCACGAGTAACGGCACGGCCCTCGGAGCGGGACTGCGAAACAAGTGTGCGACGATGGACAAGCCGGTCGCTGCACTCCTTCGAGATCTGAAGCGACGCGGACTCCTCGACGAAACCCTCGTGGTTTGGGGCGGTGAGTTTGGCCGCACTCCATTCCAGGAAGGCCGAACGGCTCGAAGTAACCGTATGGGACGTGATCATCACCCACATTGCTTCACGATGTGGATGGCTGGCGGGGGACTCAAACACGGGATGACCTATGGAGCATCCGACGAGTTCGGATTTGAGGTCGGCCAGAATCCCGTTCACCCGCATGACCTGCAAGCGACCATCTTGCACTTGCTCGGTTTGAATCACCTTCGGCTCACCCATCGATATCAAGGCCGGGACTTCCGTCTGACCGATGTGGCCGGGAATCTCATTCGAGATATTTTGGCGTAGGCACTAATCACTTCTTGAGAGGGGGCTTGGTGGCAATGCTTCCAGCCCCTTGAAAATTGTGGAATATTTCCCGTGGCTGAATGATCAGCACTCGGATTTTCTTCCCTGCAACAACCAACTCCGTAAAATTCATCCCCTTGCCGGTATCGCGAGCCAGAAACACGCCGTCTTGCCAGGGCAGATGTGGAAGCTGCGTCTCCGGTTCGGCACTCCTTTCGAGCCCTTCTTGTTGACGAGCACGCGATTCGATGGCGACTCAAACTCATTTCTTGGTGTTAACTTTCCACAAGTGAAAACACACAAATTGTCTCAACTATACAGTCTTTTCTTTTTAGGCAATTTGTTTGCATTTTGACGAATTACAGCCTAGAGTTTCGAAGAAGTGAGGAAACGGGAAAAAATGCTTGTCCGTTTCATAGATACACGCGAATCGCCTGTACCTACGCCAGAAATAACAATCGGACAGATTTCGAAACGCAATGACGGCATCTCACGGGTGACGGTGCCGCGCATTTCTACTGTTCCTCACCTCAACTCCTTCCAGCGCAGTTCGATCTTTTTTTGGGAGCCATTCAGGGATTGACCACACATTCGAACGAACGTGGAACGATCCCAACCACGCACAGAAATAACTTGGTTGTCTCTGCGTAATCCCCGAAACTTCGATGTCAGGTCCTTCGGTTCCGTCTTCGCCAACATCTGATTTCTCGGCAAAATGAGGCGCCGTTCGAACACGATATTTTCTCCCGTGTGCGGAGAAAATACGTCAAATTCTATTGCGCGGGTTGTTGTTTGCAAACACCACCCGTAGCATTAGGGGGCGTGAGCGAATTGATGGACCCGACTGTGTCACATGCGAGTCTTTGCCGCTTCCACCAACA
>CAYYUU010000072.1:0-8426 GCA_964474955.1 uncultured Alcaligenaceae bacterium
TTTTTGCTGCCAATAATCGTTAATGTGTGTATTTTAAACATGCTTTAAGCGCGAGCTATGGTGTTTTTTGGCCTTCGCTCGCGCTTCAGGCTTGTAGAAAAGATCCTTCGCTTTTGTCGATTGTGCTCGTCAAAATTCCTGAGAATGCTTCGACGTCCAAGAGTTTGGTGGGCCATCGTCGCTTCGCTCCTTGCCCCACCCTATGTCAGAAATTCGGGTGATTATTCCATGCTTCATCGCCTCAGCATTCCTGTCGGGATTGAGTTAACGCCGACTCACAAGAGGATTGCTTTCTACGACCTCGATGCAAGTGAGTTTCGGTTGGCGATTGCCCCTCGAAAGAAGGTGGTGTTCGTTGAGGGCACGCCGAACGATCCTCCCGAAGACCTCTCCAAATTCAAGAACGCACTCGACAAAACTGTCGCAGAGTCTGACTATCTTCTGGATGCCGCAGTTTTTTCCGTCCCCGACAATGCTTCGACGGAAACGGAAAACGAATTCCGAACGACTCTTAAGAAAGCAGGTTGGAACGCCCTCCGTGCTGTTCCAAGAAGTTTCGCGGCCCTTGAATATTCTTCCTGGACGTCGCCGATTCCAGCAGGACCGGTTCTTGTTTACGACCTGGCGGAGACGACATTTTCGGCATCGTTGCTCCGCCGCGAGAATGACGAATGGAAGGTCCTCGGCCGTTGCGAAGATCTCGAACTTGGGATTGCGAAGCAGACGAGCAAAGCCGCTGAGTTGGTCCTTCAACACGCCCGAGGATATGTGTTCGGCCAGCCAAGATCCGAACCCCTCAACTCTGAGAAAATAAAGGTGGCTTGCGACCCCTCCACTCACCCGAGTAACAGGGATCGTCTAGAACGTGCGGCCCGAACCATTCTGGAAGAACTCCTCAGCCTCAACGAATGCCGTCCCTATCTGCCCGACCTCATCGAGATCGACGGCCAATGGGTCTCGGTGGAGGTGACATTGGCACGGACGGAACTAGACCCGTTGGTCGAAGAACTCGCCCAGGGAACTCTCGAAAAATGCCGCAAACTGATCGCCGCCCACCGGGATCAGTTTGCCGAAAACAAAGGGAAGGTCGTGATTCTCGGGAGTCGGGTCATCGTCACGCCGTTGTTGGACCGCCTCGCCAGCGAACTCGCCGACGTTGATGGAATTGGCTTGGAAGTGCGAGCCGACGATCCAGAAAACGCAATTGTGTTTGGGGCAGCGCTCGTGGGCCTTCGCGAAGGGATGAGTTACAAAACGGCGTTTGCTCCGCAAAGCTCGGAACAACTCCGAGGATGGGACGTGAGCGTGAACTTGGAGACGTCTCCCGTCGCGACGAAATTGTCGCACCGACTCGCCGGAAAAGTCGAGATGGCGTCCGGCGAAAGGATCGCGGAAGGCGGAGCCGTTTTGGTTCAGTATCAGGACAACGGGTTGACGGAAGAGTTGTTCCTCGATGAAGAAAACCGGTTCGACCTGGAGTTGGACCTCATCCCGGAGACGATGAACACCTACGCGTTTTCGATCTGCGACGTCGAAGGGCAAGAAATCCTTCGCTTTCCTGTTCGGGTACGACACCAAGGAACGACCGTGCGGACGACGAGCAACGGCGCGGCGGATCACGCGATGGCCAAGGCCATCTTGATCGAAGTCGTCAACCGAGATGGACAGCCGGGAAGACAACTCGTCGTTCCGTCGGACGCCACGTGGCCCGCCGAGTTCCGCTGCACGTGCCACACCGCCGACCAGTCCGGGCAAATCTTGGTCCCCTTGTATCAGGGCGACCACCGGCTTGGCCAAGTCGAAGTCACCGACGTGCCCCGCGAGTTGGGCGTGGGGTCTCCGGTCGACATCTTCATCCGAGGAAACGAACTCGGTCACCTCACGGTCGAAGTGATCGTTCGGAACACGACTTACCAGGGCGACACAACACTGAAACTTTCGTCGCAATCGCCTGGCCTGACAAAAGAAATCGTCGACCAGTGCCGCGAACGCATCCGCGAATCCGGGAATGAAGCACTCGAAGGCGAATTCCTCGAAGCAGTCCGATTTGCTCCGGCCCAAGACGTCAGAGCCGCGATGGAACGCGTGAATCAGGCGCTGGCGAACCCGCAAACCACGACCGCAAATAAAGACCTGACGCCGGAGTGGTCGGAGTTCGCAAAGCTCGTGCGGCAGTGTTTGATTACGGCCGGAGAAGTGGCGGACAAGACGGGACAAGACCGCGGAGAACTCTTCGAGGAGGTCTACGCCCAAGAGAAATATGCCGAGGAGGCGTTCGAGGCCAAGGACCAAAAACTCTATTCCGAGTGCATCGAAAACCTCAAAAAGTTCGCCCTCCATCTGGAGCAGATGCAATATCAAGCGCATGGCGGATATCCGACCAACGCGCCGAGTCCCCAAGAAATCATGGCCGCTGCCGCCAACGTCGAGCAACAACTCAAACAGGGCCGCGCCGAAGCCCGCAGGCTCCAGCGAGAGGACCTGACGACTCGTATCGATCGACTCCTCGACGCCCTTTCCGAGGTCCCCCGCAGGCTCCAGTTTCATCCCGCAGCGGCCGCGGATTTGTTGGAGCGAATCTATCAAGAAGCCGACACGATTTCAAAATCTTGGCCAACGGGCCAACAGTCGTTCCGCAGCACCGGCAAAACGGGATTACTGGAAGGCGATATTTAACGCCGGAACCGTTGGGTTCTCCGGAAAATGCTCTACAATAGGGTGGACAAGGTCGCAATGAGAATTGGAACGGCGAATCGTGACGCTCGTTGTTTTCGTGTGTGAACGTAGGACAGGTTAGAGAACGGGAAATTTATTCCTGACCGTTTTTTCAAAGTTCCTCTCCACGCATGCGTGGAGAGGGCCAGATCTGAGCGAAGCGGGGAACACAGTGGGTGAGGGGTGATAAAAGAAAATTGGTTTACGCGATATTTTCCGAAGTCGGCGAGTCCCACGAAGACCCCTCACCCACTGTGTCATCTTTCTTGGCCCTCTCCCCGCAAGCGGGGAGAGGGATTTTGAGAAACAACTTCAAGAAAATGGACACTTATTTATATTCCGTACCACCCACCTATCCTACGGCCCTTTCTGGACACAACCCTTTATTCGCCGACCATCTGTTTCGTCGTATTGTATTTTCCGTCCCCGTTGTCTGGTCGGTTTCGTTCCGACAGGTCGTCACGAAACCGAGCGCAGCTTTCTCGGGATGAATCGTCCTCATGATGACATGGCTACTCATTGTCCTCGGGATTCTCGGGGCTGGTTTGTTGTTGTGGCTCTATTGGTTGGTGGCTCCAGGTCCCCGACGCTGGCGCAAACTCCGACAAGCCCGCCGCATTCTGGACACAGGGGATTGGCACACCGTCCTTGAGATCTGCAAGCAACTCAAGCAGGCCGGACTCTCCAAGCGGGCGGAACAGAACGTCCACGAAGTCATGAGCCGTGCACACCACGCCGCGGCCAAGGATTACTTGGCGGATAAGGAATTCGAGCGGGCGCTGGAGTCGTTCGAAATCTCGGGAGAACTCGTCGGACGGCCCGCGACGAAAGGCCGCGGGGAAGTCATCAACGCCATGCTCACGGAAATCCGTCGACAATTCGCGTTGTCCGCGACGACCACGACCCAGGCCGTTCACGACATCATTGGCCGGACGTTGATGGTCCAATCCCCTTGCCCCGAAGTCGCCTTCTGGCAGGCGTTATGCTACATCCGCGACGGACGAAAAGACCTTGCCATCAGCCACTTCACCGAGTTATCCGGCGTCGACCAAGATGACGAATCGGCGTACGGCCCAAGCGTCGGAAGGTCGACATGTATCGATCCGCCTCTTTATCTTGGAACACTCTTGCTCGAAGAAGGAAGAGACAAAGACGCCCTTCGCTACCTCGGCGCTGCCAATCGCGTCGATAGCAATTGCCCGGTCGTGATCTGTCTGCTCGGCGTTGCCATGCTACGATCGGGTAGCGACTCGAAGTTTGCGACCAAGACGCTCCAACGCGCTCTGGGACCTCGCGGGTTCGAGATCTGGGAACGATCCCCCGACCAAGTTTGGGTCGAAGGATTTCCCGCGAACAATTCCTACGTACGGCGCTGTGCGACCGAATTCGGTTACACGTGCCCGGTCTGGGGGCCGGATTATCGAACGTTGGCCCGGACCGGCAACGCCGCTCTCGCCGAAGCCTATTACCGCTCGGGAGATTACCAGACGGCTGCCGATTTGTTCGACCGCGTTTCGCACCAAAGCGCACCGTCGCTCGAAGTCCTTCGAGGTTTGGGGCTCTCGCTGGTCAAGCTCGATCGCTACGACGAAGCCTTCAAACACTTGCGAGCCGCCCACGAACTGGCCCACGAACAGGACCCCGTGGCGGCGTCGTATTTGGCGTTGTGTGCGGCCAAGGGCAAGCCGCCGACTCCAGAAGACAAAGTCAACAACGTGACGTGGGCAATCTGGTTGTTGCAGAATTTTGAGCAGTATGGAGATGCCGAGTGGATCGAGGTCGCCAGTGAAGTCCACGCCGAAGGCCGTGCCTGTGGTGCCCAAATACCACCCAAACAGCAACTCCATCTCTGCAACCATCTTGTTTCGGTCGCAGACTTCTCGCCCCAAGCCGCCGAAGCTTACAACCATTTATACGCCACCGCACGGGAGATCCTACAGCCAGAGTTCGCCTGGCTCTACTGCCGAGCGTCTCAAGTTCACGACGTTGAACACGAGCATGCCGTTGCTCTGTTTGCCAGGACATTCGAAGAAAAGGACGCTGCGAAGCAATTTTACGCCAAACACGATTGGGATTTCGACGAGTTGGAGTTCACGTTCTTGCAAAGAGCGGCGAGTCAATCTCCGGGGCAATTTCCGGTCGTCTTCGGTCCCAATTATCCGCCTCGTGGCGAACAATTGTTGATGGACCGGATCGACCGCATGCTCGGGGCCAACGATTTGGATGGAGCCGCAGCCGCCGCTGATGTTTTTGCCAAGCTCGCCCCACGCAACACCAAAGCCCTCGATTGCCTGTCTCGTCTTCGTCATCGTCAAGGGAACGAAGCCGAAGCCATCGAATTCTTGGACCAATGGCGGCAAGTCGAGCCGAACTCCGACGTCCCGCTCGTTAGGTTGGCCATTCTCCAATTTCGAGCACAGCAGAACCAGGATGGGCTCAACACGATCAAGACAGCCCTGAATTTGTCAAAGGGCCAACGCCGCAGCGCTATCGCCCTTCTCGGAGCCAAATCACTCTTGGCCAATCTGATCGGGGAGCTTGGTCAAGAAACCGACCCAGCGCAGAACGGCGTCTCGGGAGGAAGCCCTCTTGCGGAAGAAGCCCTCGCATTGCTCCAGGCCGCACTCACACACGACCCGGACAACCACACGGCGAGGTGGTGCGAAGTGGCCGTCCTGTATCTGCTGAAGGAACACGATCACCTGGCAAAATGTGCGGCCTGGATGAAACGCGACGACGTCGAAGAAAAACGGTTCCATTACTTCGCGGCCTTGGCGCATTTGTTCGCGGGAGATCATCAAGCGGTGAACGAATGTTGCCAGCGAGCCAGGTCGGCGCCGGAACTGGCGTCCGAGTGCGACTACTTGCTCGGTTGGTCGGCGATCGATCAGGGAGACTCCGAACAAGCCGCGCGTCACTTCCGCGAGACACTCCAGCGCGGACCGACTCCCTCGGAGGATTTGGCCAGAGCATTGCTCGGTGGGATCGATTTCTTCCGCGGAGAATACCAAGAGGCGATCGACAATTGGGAAGGCATCTCGGCAGACGCTCTGGCCCGGTGGGAGTTGCAACAACCGCTTGCGAACGCTGTTTACCTTTCGGCCATCCGTGCCTACCAAGAAGGGAATTATCAGATCGCTGCCCAAAAGGTTCGCGATGCCGGAAAACTTGGCGTCCGAGATCGCCGACTTGGGGCACTGTTGGCGCTGTCGCTGTTGAAGGCCGGACAACAATTGTTGTATGAGGCGTGATGTCGGAAGGGTGTTGGGTTTTACACCAGCCCGAAGCGCAAGCGAGGGACTCGAGCGAAACGCCAAAATGCTTATGAGTTTTGACGGCCAAAATCGGTAACGTGCGGATTTGATACAAGCCTGAAGCGCGAGCGAAGGAAAAAGAAACACCTTCGCTCGCGCTTCAGGCTTGTAGAAGAGAACCTTCGTTGCTGCGGATTTTGGTCGTCAAAATTCACTAGGCAGTTTGGAGTTCGGGTTGTTCAATACCAACCCGAAGCGCAAGCGAGGGACTTGAGCGAAGCGGGAAACAAGGCGTCCTTTCGCTCCGCGAAAGACGACACTTCCCGAACCACACCAGCCCAAAGCGCAAGTGAGGGATCTTGAGCGAAACGCGAAACATTGCTTCAGGCCGAATTTGGGAGCACTGCTGAATGAGCAAGGTCGAACGCCCGGAGACGCTTCCGGAAGCCACGTTGGTTACTTCCGCGGCAGAGGAGGCAACCATTTTGTTGGAACAAGCGACCAAGGTCGGCAAGACAACACCCGAACTTGCGTACATGCTTGCGATGGGCTACAAACGCCAAAACAAGATGCGTGAGGCCCGGGAAGCCCTCCGAAAAATTTCGCCGCCCGACGGGAACATCGTGCTGCAGATGGGCCTGATCTCCTTCCAACAAAAACTCTACGAAGAGGCCGAAAAAGAGTTCTTGCGGTCGACGGAACTCGATCCCCAATCCTACGCCGCGTTCTACAACTTGTTCTTGACGCGTTTGTGCCTGGGCAAGTTACAAGAGGGCTTGGACCTACTTCCCGATTTGCTCTCGTTGTCTCCGTCCGCCGAAGAGGAACGTTTCTTGTCTCTTCTCGAAGCCCTTCTGCGCAAGGGCGTCGACACCCCGACGCTCGGCAACGCTCCCTCGCCGCCACCGCTCCCAGGAGAAGTCCGCAGCGATGCCGAGGCCGAACTCGCGAACATGGGCGAGAACGAGGAAGACCGGCTGTTGGAATTGATCCACAGCATCGGACGGTTTGAGGCCATCTATCCGATGCTCCGAGCGCTTGCGGTCGCTCGGCCCAAAAGTACACTCGTGCAAAGGACTCACCTGGAACTCGTGATGATCCAGGTCCATCGTCTCGTTCAAAAATGCGAATGGGTCGAAGCGGCAACGCTGCTCAAGCCGCTATCGCGTATGGTCGAACTCGACCCCAACATAAAACAGAGCGTGTCCGACGAATTGCGTGCGGCGTTCCTGACGCTCGAGGGCGTTTGTGCCGCCATGCTCCAAAACTACGACACGGCGATTCGCTCGTTCTCGCGGGGGTTGCAGCTTCTGGGAAACAACCACTGGCTCCACCAAAACTTGGCCATTTGCTACGAGATGATGAAGCGAATGGACAAAGCCGAACTACACTGGAACCGCTACTTCGATTTGCTCGACTATCGCGTTCCGGTTCCTCCGAATGCGTCGCCGGAAGAATATCTCGACGACCTCGCCTATGCGGGACTCGCACGACTGGCAGACATTTATTACCGCGACGAGAAATGGGATAACGCCGTTGGATACCTCCAAAGGGCCGTCCGTCTACGTCCCCGTGATTTGGACACACTCGAACGGTTGTTCCATCTCTACGTGCAAGTTCGAAGAATGGAAGACGCCCGGCGACTCCTTCGCAAGATGCGAGACATTAGCCCCGACGACCCACAACTCGAACTCTACGAACTCGACCTCCGCGAGCCCCGATCTCTCAAAGACCTCGAACGGATGATCGCCGACATCAAACGGATCTTGGGGCGGTATCCCGATGATCTGCGAGTTGAGGAACGCGCGCTCGTGATGGTCTCAAACTGCATCACGATCGTGAGCAAGGAATGCGATCGGTTGACCGAAAAGCTCGCCCACATCGTCGACCAGGTCAAACGTCTGCCGAACTACCAAGTCAACTGGCCCGTCGTCCGCGACGAAATGCACTACCTCCGTCAAGAGTTCCAACAACTCAAGCGACTCTCGAACAAGTGCCTCAATTTAGTGAGCAGCGACGAACACCGACGGATCATCCGCGAATTGAATGACCACATCGACAGCAAGATCGACATTTGTATTTCGATGGGTGGGTAGCTCTCGATGTCCGGAAAGTTTGACACAGCCCTCATTTGTTTCGCCAAATGGACGAATGGTTTCTGAAGGAATGCCAGGAATCGGAAGTCGCATTGTTCTGGGCCTCGACCGAGATTCTTGCCGGTTTGAAGTTTTCGGCTAACGTCGTGACCCCGTTGATTCCCAGGAGAGATCAAATGAGGGAATCCACTACTTACCAAGCCATTCTCGAAGAAGGGTCGCCACAGGAGGCGAAGGCACTCGTCCTCAGCCTCGGGAAGCGATGTCTTGGAGAGCCCACACAAGAAGCCCTGGCAAAGATCCAGAGCGCTCAGTCAACCGAGTGGCTCCGAGAACTTTATGCGTAGATTCTGGACGTCCG
>CAYYUU010000072.1:8436-13782 GCA_964474955.1 uncultured Alcaligenaceae bacterium
GAACTTCTCGCCCAAGGTTAACAACATACAAAACCCAAACCGGGTACTGGCATTTTGACCCCACCGAGCTGATCCTCGTCGGTCAACGCTTCGCTAACTCCTTTTTTCATGGTGTCTTCCCTCACGCCGGGGTAAGCTCCAAGGAAACGCCCTTGGACTTACCCTGATCCCGTAGTTTCCTTTCGACGTGGGGGCTGAGAATGAATCTTCCCAGGCAACGCTGGACATTGTTATTACTCGTCGGCTGGCTGGCTTTTCCAACCCTGGTCTTCGGTCAGGAGAAAACACCCAACATCAAAACTCTACTTGCGAGTGTCCCCAAGAAAGGGATTTGCATCGTCCTCGGGAACGACGATCCGTTGTTACCGATCAACATGGCGAGGCAGACAAAGCTCACGATCTACACCCAATCTCCCAACTTTGAAGCAGCTCAGAAAACTCGTGAGGCTGCGGAAAACGCCGGACTTCTCGGTTCTCGTATTTACGTCTCCGAGGGCGATTTTTCGAAAGTCCATCTCGCCAACGATTTGGCCGACGCAGCCTTTTTGTTCGGAAAAGCGGCCAGGTCAAACAAGACGCAGGCGGAAGTGATGCGAGCCCTCCACCCCGGCGCGAAGTTATACGCGGGGGGCAAATGGAAGACGAAAGAGTTCTCGAAGCAGACCGACGAGTGGAGCCATCCGTATCACGGACCAGACAACAATCCTCAATCCGAAGACAAGGTCGCTCGCGGCCCCTTCCTCACGCACTTCATGGCCGAGCCCTGGTATGCGGCGATGCCACAGATTTCCGTGATCTCGAGCGGACGCATTTTCAAGGTCTGGGGCAACCGCAGTTCCAAGCAACCCTCCTGGAAATCCCTCAACACACTGATCTGCTTGAACGCCTTCAACGGCACCACCATCTGGCGAAAGCCAATCAAACCGGGCTTCCTCCGGCATCGCAACACGATCATTGCGACGCCCGACACGCTCTACTTCGCCGACGACAAATCTTGCAAACTGATCGATCCGGAGACCGGCAAGACCCGCGACGAAATCGTGATTCCCAAGAAGATCACGAACGAACCGGTTTGGTGCTGGATGGCATTGCAAGATGGCGTGCTCTATGCCCTTGTCGGGAAGAAAGAACCCAAGGTCGAGGTCGCGCGATTTCGGAAGGACTTCCGCGGAGCCGGTTGGCCCTGGTGGAGATACAAGGAATACGACTTTGGTTTCGGTCGAACGATCGTCGCCATCAACCCGAAGACCAAGAAAATTTTATGGCACCACAAAGAAAAAGAATTGCTCGACATGCGAGCGATGTGCATGCGAAATGGACGCATCTATTTCTACAGCAACCAAAAGTTTCTGGGGTGTCTGAACGCCAAGACCGGCAAGGTCATCTGGAAGGCTGCGGACCCGAAAGCGCTCAAGGCGATTGGCAACTTGACGCCCGCTCAAAATCCGTACTACGGGTTCATCACGACTTCCTACGTCAAGTGTAACGACGACGGCTTGTACTTCGCAGGACCAATGTGCAAGAACATAGTCGCCGTGTCGGCCAAGAACGGCAAGTACATGTGGCACATCAAAGACGCCGGGAACTCGCTGCTTGTTCTTCGACCGGAAGCTGTCTATGCGTTGGGCGGAGGCCGCTTGAATAACCCGCTCTCCAAAGAGACTCCGCCGAGTTTCAAGCTCCACCCGATCACCGGAAAAGTGCTCGCGAAGTTCAAGAGCCGCGACCGTTGTACGCGAGCGACTGGTTGCGTCGATGCCATCTTCACTCGCGGCGGACGTGGCGGCAGTACCTCTGTATTCGACGTCACGAGCAACGAACCGAAAATGAGCATCATCTCGCCGATGCGACCGGCGTGTCAAGACGGCGTCACGATTGCCCACGGATACTTCTTCTGGGGCCCGTGGATGTGTCGTTGCGATTCGACCCAAATCGGCATCATCTCGTTGGGACCAGCGGGAGATTTTCAATACGGCCAGAAAGCCACGGCGAAGAACCTGGAGTCGTTCAACGCGAAATTGGAAATCGCAAAATTCCAAGTCGACGACCGCGATTGGCCGACCTTCCGAAAAGACAACCAACGTTCTGCCAGGACTTCGGTGAAAGTCCCCGCGAACGTTCGGCAGCTTTGGTCGTATAAACCGAAAGGCAAGCACGTCGCGACGGCTCCCGTGACCGCGGCAGGTTCGATCTTCGTGAGTGGCTCCGACGGAGTGGTTCGCTCGCTGGATGCCAAGTCGGGCAAACTGCAATGGAAGAGCTACACCTCGGGTTCGGTCAAGTATCCGCCCGTCGTGGCGAACGGTCGTGTGTACGTCGGTTCGGGCGACGGTTATGTCTATTGTTTGGAGCCCAAGCAGGGCAAACGAATCTGGCGTTTCCGCGGCGCACCCATCGAACGACGAATTCCGATCTTCGGCGAACTGATCTCGACGTGGCCCATCGGTGGTGGCGTGATCGTCGACGACAACACGTTGTACGCTGCTGCGGGGAACGCGAACTTCAACGGGACTCACGTTTACGCTCTCAACGCAAGCACCGGCAAAATCCAATGGCAGAATAATCAGGCGGGCGACACCGTCGAGAAAGCCAATAGTGGGGCCGGTGTCCAGGGACATCTCTTGTTGCACGACAACAAGCTCTGGATGCAAGGCGGCAACCTCACAGGCGTGGTTTCCTACGACACCAAGGACGGGAACTTCACTCGTCAAGGTCGCCGCGATGGCCGGTATGGGAACTTGTCCGGGCGTGACTTGTATGTGGTGAACGATCGCGTCGAGGTGAGCGGGCTCCCGCTGTACTTCCGACAAGAAGACTCGCACTTCATCGAGCGAGTTGCCATCCCGACGAAAGAAGGCATCGTTGCCACCTATACGCTCAATCCCCGCAAGGAAGATCCGACGGCTCTCGTCGCTTTGGTCGATCCGAAATCGGATCTTCGAAGACCGAAAGCGATCTGGAAAAAGAATCCGTTCACCGAGAACAACGCCGTCGCCGTTTCGAAGAATGCGATTGTCGTTACCGGCGTCATTCGAAAAGGCGTTTGGCCCAACATCAAGACGACTAGCGGAATTAGTGCCTTCGACTTGAAGACGGGTCGACAGCTCTGGCTACATAGTCTACCGGCCGAACCGAGTGGTTGGGGAATCGCCATCAATCGCGATGGAAAGGTGATTGTGTCGTTGCAAGATGGACGTGTGGTTTGCTTTGGTGCCCGGGGAGAGAAAGAGTAAAGGAAAGAAGTCCGATAAAAGAGGGTTCGCATTCGGCTTCTATGTTGAGCCACGGAGCGTCTACTACATGTGGCTGCTCCGTGGCTCCTGACAAAAAAGAACCAGAAATACGGACACGAGAATAAGCCGCGCCCTTTCAGCACCGTTAGAACAACTCGCGAACGGGGTGGCCTTCACATATGAATCGCAACTGTCCCTGAATGTCGGTCAGTCTTGCTCGCGGGTCGATTCCCATCGCCTGATATATCGTCGCGGCCAGATCGCTCACGTGCACCGCTCGGTTTTGCGGATAGGCCCCTTGGGCGTCGGAAGTACCGACGACCTGCCCGCCTCGGACTCCACCTCCAGCCAACACCACAGAATAACAATTGCACCAATGATCGCGACCGCCGACGTTATTTGTGTTGTTGGAGAAGTTCACACCCATCCGCGGGGTCCGACCGAATTCTCCCATCCACACAACCAAAGTCTCGTCGAGCATTCCGCGAACATCCAGATCTTCCAACAAGGCGCTGAACGATTGATCGGCGGTCGGCAATAGACTCTGGCGAGATAACTCGTAGTGGCGATTATGAGTGTCCCAGCTATTTCGCTCGACACGAGTGTGAGAAAAGACCGTCACAAATGGAACGCCGGCTTCCACCAATCGCCGTGCCAACAAAGCTCCTTGCCCGCTGGTTGTCCTTCCATAACGATCGCGAACGCGAGCAGGTTCTTCGTCGATCGCAAACGCACGCTTGGCTTGTGGCGAGGTGAGTAAATCAAATGCACGACGATAGAAAGTTCCCATCCGTTCGATGCTGCCGCTCGCTTCGAGTCGTCGGTGTTCGGCGTCCAGAGCTTGCAGCAATGACCGGCGACGTTGGAGGCGCGTTCGACCGACGTCTTGTTGCGGTGCAACACCTTCGACGCGAAAGTTCGCATCGTTGGGGTCTGCACCGAGAATCATCGGATCATAAGCGGCCCCCAAATACCCCGCCAATTGACCAGGCGATTTGGCCGGTCCGTTATAGACGACATCGGGCATCAGGACATGATGCGGCATCGAGGAAGCGCCGGGGCGAACTCTCGCGATGACCGAAGCGTAGTGCGGATGATCGGTCCGTGCGGCATGCGTTCGATTCGTAACAGCCATCGGATCGGTCGCCTCGCGTCCGACGAGGGCGCAGTAGATCGCTGGATTGTGGCACCGAATCAAGTGATGGACGGTTCGCACGATGGCAAATCGATGGGCATTTTGTGCGAGCCGTGGCAACGCTTCGGTAATGCGAACTCCCACTTCGGAAGTGGCAATCGGGCGAAAAGGTCCGCGGACTTCTTCGGGCGCATGTGGTTTCGGATCGAACGTATCGCACTGATAAGGACCACCCACTTGGAAAAGGAGGATGCAAGCGCGAGCTGTTCTGCGTCGAGTGGATGCTCCGGGAGTCTCCGCGGCACGCAGCGATTGCACGAGCCCCATGCTCAACAGTCCAACGCCACCAAGTTGCAAGAACCCTCGGCGGTTCACAGGCAGAGAACGAGGAGACGATGTAGTTGTTTGCATATTCATTGCCTGTTCCAGACGGTGGAGATGGTTCGTGTCTTTCTTGACCATCATACCCTTGCACGCGAGCGTTGTAACGAACGAATCACTCACGGTTAGCTTCGTTCTGCAGCGAGTCGATCCAAGGGCGTGGGACTCTCATCTCTCCAAAATCCGTACGGGAACTTGCTACAACAACTCCGCAAGAATGACTATACTGAAAAACTGTTGCCACCTGTGAAGTTGTAGCAGAGCCAGAACCCATGACTGCGAAAAGCAACCAAGTCCTCGAACTTGAGCGAATCCTCCAGCGTCCTTTGCACCCCGCGACCGCTGATTCTGTGATGGGAATCCACCAACGCAAATGCTACCAACTCGATGACAGAGGTAACATCACAGGACTCAACCTCGCCTATTGTAAAATCACGGACTGCTCTTTTCTGGCCGGTTTGTCGAACCTGACGAATCTCGATCTCAGGAACAACCAAATCACCGACTGGTCGTTCTTGGCCGGTTTGTCGAACCTGACGAATCTCTATCTCAGTTACAACCAAATCACCGACTGGTCGTTCTTGGCCGGTTTGTCGA
>CAYYUU010000073.1:0-13774 GCA_964474955.1 uncultured Alcaligenaceae bacterium
AAAACACAAAAATACCAGGCTGGGGATTTTTGTGTTTTTTGTGTACGTGTTTTGGACCTCCGGCTCGAAAAACGACCTCTCGGAAATGCTCCCGCCGGGGTCAAAACGTGTACGCAAAAAGCGCAAAAATCAAGGGGAGGCATTTTTGCCCTTTTTGCGTACACATTTCCGGCCTCGGATTCGAAACAACACCACAGAGGCGTTCTTTCGCGGGGGCGGTCGGAGAAATAAGTGTCGTATTTGGAAAAGTTGCTTTTCTCGCGTGCAGGCACTTTGCTTTGCAGGCTTCGCCTGCGTGCGAAAAGATTTCAAAGACAAAGAACTTTTCGCGGAGCGAAAAGCAACTTTCCGATCAACACCTCACCACGACAATAATGGATCCGTCGCCCTCGCGAAAAGCAACTCCCCAAGGGATTCTCCGCAATGCAACACAACTTCGCCTTACTCCGCTCCATCCTCGAAGACCCCGACGATTTCTCGCGCCGTCTCATCTACGCCGACTGGCTCGAAGAAAACGGCAATCCCGAACGAGCCGAATTCATTCGCATCCAGTGCCAGATGGAAGAAATCGCCCAAGACGATCCACGCCGAAAATTGCTGCAGCAGCGGGAATCCGAACTGCTCCAACAACACGAGAAAGACTGGGCGGCGTTCCTCGGAGACTACCGTGACAAGCCTCAACCGCAAACGTCTCCCGGGATTTCCTTCCGCCGCGGTTTGCTCGCTTCCGTCTGGTGCCCTCTGAACTCTGCCGAAGAATTTCCCGACGTGAGTTCGTGGCAAGAGGTCCAGTTCCTTGGATTCACCCAATACGAGGGCGTACCGGGAGGGACGGTTGTCCTCTCCGAACCCGAAGTAGAAAAGCTACTCGCTTTGCCATATCTGGAAGCCCTTTCGTTTGGCAACTGCCGACTGACCCTTTACGCACTTGCGGTAGTCGCAATGCTCCCCCGATTGAGGTTCCTTTACGTTGGAGACTTGACGGAGGAGGGGATGCGACAGCTCTCCGACCACCTAACACTTCAGATCATTGAGAGCCAATGGCTGGACGACGGACCCGACGCCAGCGGTCCCAACTTTCCTCGCGAGTTGTGGGGTCGTTGGAGGCATAGGCGGAACAAAATGTTCCTCCAACTCAGCCCGAAGCAGCAACTTCGCGAAGCGAAAGTCTTCTTCCGCCTTCAACGCATCGAACGCACCCAACCACCCATCACAGTGACCATCGAACATTCGAATTTCGACGACGAAGATCTGGTATATCTCAAAACACTCCCCGAACTCGAGTTGCTCCGACTTTGGGCTGTATCTGTGTGGGGACCGGGCTTCCAACACCTCAGTTCTCTTGCGAACTTCACGGAACTCAGCGTCGGTGAGTGTCCGCTCCAATCCTGCGAAGGACTCCGCGGATTATCCTCGCTCAGGTCGCTTTCGATCACGGAGATGTACAGTTCGGGGGACGAAAAAACAGAGGGACTGGAGGGCCTGACAACGCTGGAGTCCTTGACCATAGGGGCGAACGTACTCGGAGACCAAACCCTCGAACGCCTACGCGATCACATGCGGCTCGAAGAATTGCGACTCAGTCGGTGCACGAGCATGACGGATGACGGGCTCGCCCACCTATCGAACCTCACCAATCTCCGAGAACTTTTCCTTGATGGCGCGGACAACCTCACCGACGAAGGACTCGTCCATCTGGCACCTCTCACTCGGCTCGAAGCGTTAGCTCTGGGACAGATTTGGTGGCAGCAAGGGAACATCACAGGCGAGGGGCTCCAACACCTTCAACACCTCTCTCGCCTCCGATACCTCGATCTCGAACAACAAGCCATCACGGACGACTCACTCACGCATCTCACAACGTTCAGCAACCTCGAAGAACTCAATTTGCGTCGCACCAACGTGACCGAGGAGGGTGTTCGCGAATTGTTCGAACATCTCCCCAAGGCCACAATCCTCATGGACAACGCGGTCTTTCGCCGTCCCGACACGGGCCAACGTTATGTCCGTAAGGCACTCGACGAAAACGTCAGTTTCGAGATTCCCGCAAATTGGAACATCGAAAAATGGGGCAAGCCAGATGGCTTCTTGATGGACCCCGAAGCCGCAGGGCGACTGAATCGCGTCGGAACACTCTACGAGAGCGACGACATGGTCATGTCTTATCGCGGGCATCCCGCCTTTCAAAAGGCTGGGCTCTCCCTCATTCGAGAGACCGACGAGACCGAAAAAACCGCGGAAGAAGTGCTGTTGGATTACCTGGCAACGTTTGAGTCTGCCCCGGCAATTGAACTCGAAGAACACCCGCAAATCCTCAAACCAAAGGGCGTCGATATTAGCTCGCGCGTGTACATCAACTACGGGCAATGCTTGGCCGTTGCATGGGTCCACGAAGGCCGACCCTACAAGCTCGTGTGTTCGGCCCGAGACCAACGCTTTGCCGAACTCGAACACGTCTTTGTTCATGTTGCCAATTCGTTCCGGCTTCTCTCCGACTAAGACACCGATCCAACTTGACTCGCTCTCATCGGCGACCTAAACTTTTCCGGCTACAGTCTGTAAACCTTTCTTAACTCGCAACCTCCCGTCCCAACAGCTCTTGTGGAGGCATACATGCATCCGGAAATTCTCAATTGGTGGAATTCGATTCCGGCGGAAGTGAAATCGGGCCTGCAAACAGGCGGAATTGTGTTAGCAGCCTTGCTGGTCGGATATTTTGTCGGCTCGCTCGTTTCGCGTATCCTGCGCCATCGAAACTTTGACGCGGCGTTGCGTCTGCCCGGCTCTCGCACAGCCGAAACGGACTCGGCCCGATCGTTCTCCCCGACGTTTCTCGCGGGAGTACTTGTCGGCTTGACCATCTGGACCTTCGCAGGTGCTTGGTTGGCCAAACAGTATGGTCGTCCTGACATTGCGACGACGATTGGCGTAATCCTGAAGAACACGTGGGCGTTGGCGGCTGTGTTGACGGCTACTTTAACCGTTGCGAACGTGCTTGCCTCGCGCCTCATCGATTGCCTCGGTGGAAGCGCTTCGTCTTCCCGATTCAACATTGCCGGCGCGGTCGGTGCTGTTGCCTATTGCTTGGTCGTGTTGGTGGCCTTGTTAGTGGTCGCCGACATCTTCCAATGGCCCCTCACCCGGAATGCCGCCGTCACACTTTGGCAATTCGGTCAATACTTATTAGTCTCTGGTGCCGCTCTTGGGATCGGTTGTATCGGAGCGAATTGGGCACGCGAGCTGGTCCGAGATCAGGGAACCATGACTCCCGAAAAACGAGCCGGGCAATACACGGCGTTAGTCGTGGTGGCGTTGTCCACAGTTCTCGCGGTAATTGTGTTGCTCTCGAGCGCTGGGCTCTTGATGGCTCTGGCGGTGCTGGCCGTCGCGGCTGCTTTGTTGTGGCTCGGGCGTGGCTACTTGCCCGATCTCGTGGCTGGAATTCAGTTGCGGACGTATTCGGTAAGGCAACTCACGTTCGAGGGTGTCGTCTGGCAAGTCAATGAAATTGGCCTCGTCAACACGCAACTGAACCTCAATGGGCAATTCTGGTCCGTACAGAATCGCATCGCGCTCGAGCAGTGCATGCGACAACAACCAGCTCAGTCCGCCAGCAACGTGCACCAACCGACGCCCATGAGTTCCCACCATCCGCACGGAAATCCCGCGGATTACCCGCAAGAAATGCCAGCTTACGACTATGGCCACGATGCCGATGTGATTCACAGTCATTAGGAGATGGTTGAAGTTATCGGTTCCCAAGCCCCGGAACGCAAGTGACCTTGTTGAAACGCGAGTCGTCCCAAACTTTTTGGGACGACTCGCGTTTCAGGCTCGTGCTGGGGTCGCTTGCCCCTTGGGTGTTGGAAGAAACTCCATACAAAATTCATTGACTCTCTGCGGCTTTTCGTAAGGTAGCGACTTTCGCCCAAAACGTATTCCACTCTTGTTGCTCGCCCTCCGGTAAGTCCGCGAGGTTTTTTCTATCACGCACGAGTTGCAGGTCTGCATCCGTCTGCCACAAGTCCAACCGCTTGGCCAGCGGACCTGCGAGTTTCTTATTGTTCTCGAGACTCGCAGAATAAGCCTTCAAGTCCGCCTGCAGCCAACGAAGTGCTTTTTGGCGGAGTTGGGTTCGCTCTTTGGAATCAATCTGTTTGGTGCGAGCTTCGTGAACCGACGTCGCCATCACGGCAGCACAAGCAGCGTTGTAACGGTGGGGAACTAACGGGTTATTCGCCAACATCGGTGCTTTGCGAAACAGCTGCGTGTAGAGTGTCGTAGCATCACGGTATCGTTTCCTGAATGTGACGCACAACTCGACCAGGGCAAGCATTTCTTTCGCGGACACCTTCTCATTTCCTTCGAGGACTGCTGGTAATTTGTGTTCCCGCTCCAACCATTGTTGACATAGCCGTATCTGCGATTGAGCCGAGCGATTCCAGGGATGTATTTGTGGGAGCAGTTTCCTTGCGTTTTGAAAAGAATCAATCCCCTTCTGAAATCTGCCTTGGGACTGATAAACGGAACCGAGCATCAACAGAGGTAGGGGTGCTTTAGGTTGCAACTGGATTGCTTTGTTCAACACCCGGATTTCCTCGTCGAACTTCTTTATTTGAAACAAAGCCGTGGCCCAGTTGGTGTAGCCGAGAATGTAGTTGGGATCGATTCGAGTGGCTGTTTTGAACTTTTCGATGGCCTCCGAGTATTTCTGTTGTTTGGCCAACGCATTACCCCAGCCGACGTAGGCGAGAGCAGACTCGGGGTTGAGTTGCAAGGCTTTGTTGTACTTCTCGATGGCCTTGTTGTAGTTCTTCAGATCATGGAGAGCCACCCCCCATTTGTAGTAAGTGTCTGCAGATTTGGGGTTAATCTCTGTAGATATTTTGTACTTCTCGATGGCCTCAAAATACCTCTTTCGGGCGTGAAGTGTGCCGCCCCAGTTACTGTAGGTGAGAGCATCTTTGGGCTCAATACTTGCCGCAATTCTGTACTGCTCTGCGGCCTCCGAGTATTTCTGTTGTTTGGCTAAAGCATTGCCCCAGTTGGTGTAAGCAGACGCAAAATTGGGGTCAATTGTTGTGGCGATTTTGTACTTTTCGATGGCCTCGTTGGGCTTCCCAAGCGAACTCAAAACAACCCCCCAGCCGCAGTACGCTTTCCCATCATTGGGATTGATACTTAGGGCTTGCTGGAACTTCTCGATTGCTTCGGAAGGCATCTTCTTCTGATACAGAGTAAGACCCCAGTTTGAGAAGCCACTGGGTATCCGAGGATCGATTCGAGTAGCAACTTTGAACTTTTCGATGGCCTCGTCGTGCTTCTCGAGGTGATGCAGCACTACGCCCCAGTTGTTGTAGGCTGCTGCATGATTTGGATCGAGTTGAGTCGCAGTTGTAAACTTTTCGATAGCCGCAGAGTATTCCCTCAGATCATCCAGAACATTACCCCAGTTGTTGTAAACATCGGGGTAGGTTCGATTGTGCTGGGTAGCAATAGTGAACTTTTCGATGGCCCCAGAGTGATTCTTCTGCTTATGGAGAGCGATACCCCAGTTGTTCCAGGCGCTGGCGTTTTTTGGTTGAATGGCTAATGCCTGTTTGTAACACCCTTCCGCTTCGACATATTTCTTGGCATCGAGTAAGTGATGGCCAAGCTGAAAGGCAAGTTCCAAATCAGTCGGATAGATCGAGGAAGCCGTCCGAAGCCACCTTTCTCGTTGTTCCGTGTTCGTCACCAACCGTCCAATCAAACTGTGCGTCTCCGGGAGGAGCTTCTTCATAGATTCTGGATCGCTCAGGTATGTCTGGGCAATTTCCTCAATTTGCTCTGGTTCGCTTTGGAGGTTTGGATCCAGCAACTGTTTCCGCAAGGGATTGGAGTCGGCTCCCCTGACAATTTGCAACAACCGGGAAGCCTTGACACTGTTGTTTCTCAGGTGGTAGGCACTCACCAACCAGTGATCGAGCGCGGCAACAAATTGTTCACGGATGAGGGATTGTTGTAATCGTCTCACGAGAGTCTGGATGTCTCCATTCGGAATGTCGAGACCAGCTTTCAGGAACTCTGCCGGGTATTTCTGGGAGATAACCACCGTGTTGAGCTTCCCATCGACCACAGTCAGACTCTCATCGCGAATGCGGTTGAAAGCCATCACGATTCGATAGTCCTTCTCGTCTTCGGACAAACCTGCCTTGAGTTGTTTCAGTTCCTCGTACAACTGGGGGTCGAGTTCACCGTTAGCTCGCTTCCACAATGTGTCGGCGCGCTGGATGCTCGATTGCAAAGTCCGGAGAGTGGCTTCCCAACCGTTCGGATCGTTGCCCAGCCGACGGACACCCCCTGCTTTTCGAAGTTCGCTGTGTAGCTTTTTGCGAAGGGCGCTCGCTTCATCCAGTGCGTTGCGAATCCCGCTAGCCACGTTCATGAGCTTGTACTTTTCTTTCATGGCCCGGTCGTTGGCTTCATGTTGCTGACGTATCTGGTCGAACCGGTACCAAGTCCCTGCACCGAAAATGGCCAACAGGAACAGTGCCGCAACCATCCCCAACAGCATGATGACCCTGCGACGTCTTCGCTCTTCGCGAACCTTGGCTTGTTCAAGTTCTCGTCGGTTTACCTCCTCCTCAGCCTTGGCCACGGCCGCAGCCCGTTGCCTTTCCTTTTCGCGGAGTCGTTCCTGGACTTGAGTTTGATACTGTTCGATCGCTTGGGCCACCTTGCCGGCGTTTGCTAGCCGGTGTTGTTGATCCGGTGAGAGACACCTTAGGGCCAAGTCAATCAAATCGCTGTCCGCCCCACAAGTGTTGAGCTTCTGTTGGGCTTCGGCCAAGTCTCCGGTCTTGGCCTTCTGGTGCAACTCCGAGATATTCTTCCCCCAGTACGGCGGTTTGCCGGTCAATATCGTGCACAAGATCGCTCCCAGAGCAAACACATCGGCACGTTCGTTTAACCGGTCGATTTCTCCGCGGGCCTGTTCGGGAGGCATGTACGCTAAGGTTCCCATGACGCTACCGTCCTGGGTTTGCGGGGGCGTTGGCGTTCTCTCCGAAGGAGTTGAGACTGACTTCGGAGTTGGGACCGTCACTGTTGACTCTTCCGAACCGGAGAGGACGGTCTTGAGTTGCTGAAAGGGATTCACATTTGAGGTCACCGTGGAATTGGCGGGGAGTTGCTTGGCGAGCCCCCAGTCCATCACCTGGACTTCGCCAAAGGCACCGACCATTACGTTCGCGGGCTTGAGATCTCGGTGGATCACGCCTTGGGAATGAGCATAGCCGATGGCTTGGCATATTTGCTCAAAGATGTCCACAAAACGCGCCAGGTTATCGGAAGCGCTTTTTCGTTCTTCGAGCAACGTCCTCAACGTCTTTCCTTCGACCAGTTTCATGGTGAAAAACGGTCGACCGTCTGCGAATTCTCCTACGTCGTGGACAGGGACAATCGAAGGATGTTGAAGACGACTGCCGATCCGTGCCTCGGCCAAAAACCGATCACGAAGTTCGGCTCGGCGCACGTACTCGGGACGCAAGACTTTCACGGCCAAGGACCGACCCAAATGCTGGTCATATCCGCGGAAGACCAGTCCAATCCCTCCTTGACCCACCGTCTTCTCGATGCGGTACCGATCGTCGACAGGATAATCTTCCCCCGGAGTGCTTGCTTTGGGGGGAGCCTTCTTAGGTCGAAGCTGACTGCCGGACTCTTCAGAGGAATCATCATCTTTGGTGGGGAGAGCTTGCGTCTTGCCTTCGGTAGCGAACAGCTCTCCCAAGGGAGCAGCAACATCCGGGAAACGAGCTTTGTACGCTTCAAGAATTTGCGCCCGAGACTCCGTTCCCGAATACGCGAGTTCGAGTCTTACGAGTTCGAGCAGTAAGTAAGTCCGATCAACATGAGCCGCACCGTCCAGATAGTCCTCAATCCGAGGACAGTCGCCTTTCCGGAGGGAAAGCTCAAACGCCTCACACACTTCCTCCATTCGATCGAGGGCGGATTCGGGAACAGCGCTGTCATGTTGAAAATCGTTAGTCATCGATGATTCTCTCCCCAATCTTGCGGATTCGTTGGAGCCATCGTTCGATCGTGGGTACGGAACGTTCGAACCGTTCGGCCAGTTCTTCGTTCGTGTACCCTTCCATCTTTGCCAGAGCCAACTCTTCGAGCCGCGTGTCTTTCTCGCGAATAGCTTCGAGAAGTCCCTCGACTTGCTCACGCACGACGATGGCCAGATCCGTGGCGAGTTTCTCATCCTCGGCCGGTTCCTGGATGTACCCAGAATCACCGACCATGAGAGCGGAATCTCCCCGCAACTGGCCACCACCTTGTTTGCCCGCGAGGTGTTTGCGGATTCGATCGATCACCTTGCGGCGGGTCATCTCCGACAGCAAACGCCAAACACTGTCGTGATCGTCCAGGGCAGGAAATCGTCCTTGTTTGGCAGCCGCGAAAAAACTGTCCATCACGCTTAACGCGACATCTTCTTCGTCCTCTAGAGAACCTGCCGAATTCGGCAAACGCCGTCGGGCAATCTTCAACAATTGGGGAAAGAACCGATCCCAGATCACTTGGGTTGCTTCTTCGTCGCCCGTTTTGACTTTCTCCAGCAACTCCAACATCGAGTCGTTTGCTTCCATAACTGGTACCTCCCTTGGGGAAGGGTACCAGAGTTGGTTTGTCGTAAGCAAAGGAATTTGCATAGGTCAGGGCCTTCCCTTGGGCATCTCTCACGGTAGAAGAGTTTCTTTCTATTGCGGCAATGGTTTCACTCTGTAGATCGCAGAACGCGCCAGGTGACCCTCAGAAAAAATTTGAAAATCCGTGAGGGGGGATTGTCTCGGATTGCGGTGGTCTCGCAGACACGACTCCAACAGCTTCGAGAGTGGAGTCAACAAAACCTATCCAATCGGAGAATCCAAAGGTGAAATCTATCTTTTCCAATCGCTTTAGCTCGAAACGAAATCCGAAATCTTCGCGACCGAGCGTCCAACCACGACTCGAAAATCTGGAAGCGCGAGAGGTGCTCACAACATAAATTGTTGGCAATACCCTCTACATTAACCAGACCTCTGGGGACGATATTGCGGAAGTTCGCCACGTCACTGGAGTTTATCTTCGGATCACAGATAACAATCATCGACGCACTGTCTCGAGTCGAGATTTCGATTCAATACGCTGGAACGGTTATGGTGGAAACGACTACTTTTCCAACGAGTCAAGCATCCCCGTTTACGCGAAAGGCGGTAGTGGGTCGGACCGAATTTATGGGGGAGAAGGCGATGATACCATCTCCGGAGGATCAAACAACGACTTCCTCTACGGGAAGGGAGGCCACGATCTCATCTATGGAGACAGCGGAAATGACCGCCTTTACGGTTACGACGGAAACGATACCTTAATTGGCGGTATGCATGACGACTCAATCTATGGCCACAGTGGCGATGATAGCTTGGTCGGGAGTTCAGGAGACGACCGTCTTTATGGTTACGACGGTGACGACGAACTCCATGGCAACTCAGGAAAGGATTACCTGTTTGGCATGGACGACAACGACATTCTCTACGGCGGCCCAAGGAACGACTGGTTAGATGGCGGAGCCGACAACGACGGGTTGTTTGGTGGTGACGGGACGGACACCGTTTATGGCAGGTCTGGTGCCGACCGGTTCCTGTCTTGGAGAAATGAAAATGGCAAGGACCCGGACAGCTTACGGGATGTCCGCTCTGAAGACGCGATCGTCACTTTTCAGGGGTCTCCAGCAGTCACCGGACTGAGGTTCCAAGGGTTGCAAGGTAGTTACGACTTTGCCGCAGGACAATGGAACGACTTTGAGATCCGGAAGATCGATGTGGCGCTGCACAACTTGCATCATCATGTTGGAAATACACGATTACTGAAGAAGTCGAATCGAGATCGAGTCACATTTGTTCGGATGGGGACACAATTGACGTTTCCTCTCGAGCCGAGCTTTGGAAATAATCCGGTGACTATCAATGGGTTTAATGGTGGCGGTCGGATCACCATGGTGGATAGTTCGTTTACCACCGACGATGAGTTGGTCGAGACCGTGTATCACGAAATGGGTCATAACTGGGACCAACGAAAGGAGAATGCTTGGATTTCAGACTTTCGAGAGCTAAGCGGTTGGGTGCAAAGTGACAAGCAACCCTCGTCGATGCATGTCGCATCAACTGGCACAGGTGACAATTGGTGGTTCCTATCGGGCAGTGATTTCGCTCGCGGTTACGGGATGCAAAACCCGTACGAAGATTATGCCACTACCTGGGAGACGTATTTCATGATCGTGTATCACGGCACCACCCCCAACAACGTCGTTGGGTCCAAGTTTGGTAATCTGGATGCGTTGTTTAACGATTTGCGAAATAGTTAAACGATATTGGAAGGGAGAGTCTTCTCAGTTCCTCGCCCTCATTGCGTGGCAGCGAAATGGCATGAACTGGACTCCACCTGCAGGAACTGATTGGGTATTGGGCAAGTTTGGGACTACGACCAACTCTTGGTGGTATCGTGACAACGTAGCCGACGGTTTCGCTCGGAGCTACGGCAACTGAACCCAATGGAAGACTTCGCAACCAATTTCGCCTACTACTTTATGGATTTGGAAGGAGGGAGTTGGACTGGCACGATGATTGGCAATATTTCCGAGAAACAAGATTTCATCGACACTCACCTGAACCAGATCTAGACGAAAAGGTCAATTCACGAGAGGACTCGACCACAGTTCGGGAAGATCAGTTTTTCGCGACAACTGCCGGCTGGGACGGAACTCGGACGGCAAATGATCCCGGACTGCAATGGAAGATCGATGCGGCTGATGCTTTCTTTGACGCCGTCGGGTAGCTTGTAATCAATCTCGCACCAACAAGAAAGGCACAGCCACCTGGCTGTGCCTTGATTCGTCCCAGCGACTATTCCGAAAGGTGTCTTCTTACGCCTCAAAGTTAATCACAGTCTTCGTCCCGCCAACGACGTTTGTACCATCGTCAGTCAGAGCGTCTTGTTCCGAGCCACCATCCCAGAGGACGTTCTCACCAACAGTGGTGTTCCGCACAGTCATTTCGTCTTCACCCGCGGCGAGAAACGCGTTGAAGTCCGCTCCGAAATCACCGTAAAGTATGGTGAACACGTCGTCCCCACCTTGGCCATACAAATTGACGTCGCCGTCGGTCGAAAGGCCACTGATGTCTAGTTGGTCGTTTCCACCACCGGTACGAATGTCCAAAGTCGAAAGGAATTGAATGTCGAACATGGTGACAGTGTCGGCGCCGTTACCCGTGCGGATGTCCGTTGCACCCCACGTCCCCTGATCGGCATAAATCGTGTCGTTCCCGCCTCCCGTGTTGACAGTCACAGAACCTGCTTCGTCCATCTGATCAAAGTCGACCCGGTCGGCCCCGCCACGAGTGGTAATGTTCACTGCACCGGTGATTTCATTTTCACCTAAAAAGAGTGGCTCATTGCCCCCACGAGTGCTCAGGGTGACGTCGCCAGCGAATCGGTTTCGTTCTACGCTGAAACTATGGTCTCCACCTCGGTTCGTGCCCACGGTGAGGTCGCCAGCACCGCTCGTGTACACGAAAACTTGGCTCGCTCGATCTGTCGTGATGTTGATATTGTCTGCGTACGAGTTTTGAATTCGAACGTAGTCATTTGTGGAGTTCATGCTCCCCATAGAGGACACCGACAAGTCACCGTCAATCCGAGCGTCGTTGATGTCGATCACACCAAGCTTCTCAACCGCAATTGTAAAGTCGTCGACGTTGTAAAACGTGTCAAGTGTCACGTCGTCAACGTCCGCTCCAGTGATGCTGACTAACCCACGGATTTGGGTTACTGTGAATTCGACGTCGTCATTCCCCGCGCCTGTCTCGATTTCAATGTTGGTTTCGATCGTTGCATTTTCAAAGAAGACCATGTCGTCGCCGGCACCCAGATCCATCAAAATCTGCTGCGCGTAGAGATCATAATCGTAGAGCCGTAACGTGATCGAAGGTTGGCCGTTGATTGTCGTAGCCGACCCGTCTGAGTTCAGTCCCGTGATGCGAATTTGCGACCGGATAGAGGTCGACTCGATGAGGAAGGCATTCGATGCACTATCCCCGTTGATGTAGACCGTGTCGTTGAAGTCGGTCGTCACCGTCACATTACCTGCCGGTGCCAACCGGCTTTCCAATGTTTCCAACCCAAGTTGTGTGTTTCGTCGACGTTTCATCTTGCCGTTCCTCCGTAGTTGAAAAGTGGCGACGGGAGGAGGGTATAGTAGAGCCCCGAGGTGGCAAAGACTCGTGAAACTTCTTTATAGTTCTGGTGAAGAATTGGCGGTTTTTTCTTCATGCACCGCAGGGTGCAAGGTCATCCTTCTAGGGGCGGGCTCGCCCGTCTGCGTGTGCTGAATTGTCGAGATCTGAGAGGAGGGAAGCGCGATACAGGGAGAATCGAGGAAAGTCGGTACTGAATGAGGAAAGTTGCTTTTCGCTCCACGAAAAGTGTTTAGCTTGCGAACCGTTTCACAGAGCGAAAAGCAATGGAATATCGGACTACTTATTCGGATATGGCTTCTGCCAGAAATTCTCGCCCGTCCAGTTGAAGCCAGTCGTTTGGACTTTGCAATCGCCAAGGACCTTACACTGGCACGACAGTCTCGCCTCTTCTTCGTGCCCAACGACCGCCAGGCTCAGCATGAACGACATCTTTTCGACGAGCGTCTTGGGGCTCAGGTTTTCTTTCCCTTCCTTGACAAGAACCATACAAGTCCCACAGGTCCCATGGCCCATACAATTAAACCATCGTGTCGGGCCTTCGTAGACTTGAACTCCGTTGGACAAGGCGGCCTTGCGGAGGTTGGCACCGGCTTCGACATCGACGTCGGTCTTTTCGTTGACAAATGTAACCTTCGGCATGCTCAACAAGCCCTACATATTTTCTAGAATGACAGCAGCGGCGAGCCAACTACCTCGCCTCTTTGGAATGTGTGGACAATTATAGGAAGCAGCGCAAATGAGGTCTACGTACTTGCCGAGAAAACCGCGAATGAGCTTGCCCACATAACCACCTTCTTCCTTTTCTAAGAAACTCCCATCCGCGGCTGGGACCGGTCCCACGATTCGCGAGTTCCAAACAAGGCTTCCCAATGATCCGATTTGCCCACGTCAGCGACATCCACGTCACGGCTCCGAAGTGTCGTTGGCAATCACGCGACTACTTCAGCCGTCGAGTGGGCGGTTGGCTGAACCACAGAGTTCTCGGTCGAAGATACCGCTTTCGGCACGCCGAAACGGTTCTCGACGCCCTGAAACGAGAGCTGACCGAACGGCGAGTCGATCATGTCCTATTCTCGGGCGACGCAACAGCCCTGGGGTTCGACGAAGAACTCGCTCACGCCGCCAAGTTGCTCGGCGTCTACGATTCTTTGCCAGGGACAGCTGTCCCAGGAAATCACGATTACGCAACAGCTCCGGCTGCGGGTTCGGGAGACTTCGAAAAGCATTTCGCCCCCTGGCAACGAGGAACCCGCGTCGACGACGAGCCTTATCCGTTTGCCCAACAGGTCGGCGAGTTTTGGATCATCGGCGTCAACTCGGCGCACCCCGGGTTGTGGCCCTGGGATGCCACCGGAAGAGTCGGCGTCGCCCAGACCGAACGCCTACAAAGGTTGTTGACGCGACTCCCAAAAGGGCCGCGAATCCTCGTGACCCATTACCCGGTTTGTCTCTCGAGCGGATACCTCGAACGTCCCTGGCGACGACTCCGCGAC
>CAYYUU010000074.1:0-13746 GCA_964474955.1 uncultured Alcaligenaceae bacterium
ACATGTCTTTCTGGCCAAGTTGGTGAAAGATGAGTTCTTCCCAACCAGAATAAAAATCACGATGTCCTGGTTCGTAGTGCGTCAACGGTCTCAAGCCTAAATCCAAATCGACCGGATTCTTTCCCGCGTGTTTGCCGACTCGAACTTCCCAGTGGACCTCTCGGAGTTCCATTTGCGTTGCTTCGCCATCCGCAAATCGCTCTGCCACTTCGACAGCTTTTTGTTGCTCGGCATTCAGATACTTCCAAATCGATCGATAACAGTTGCAACCCAGAAGACGTAATTTTCGGTCGGAAACCCCACCGGGTCGGAATCGGACCTGGTGAACCATCATCCGAGGATTTTTACAGTCGAGCCATTGTTGTTCGTTCATGGTCAGTACAAATCACGGGGTTGATCAATGTTGATTTTTTGTCGTGACGAGCGCGAGCGCAGGGACACCAAAACAAGGAGCAAGGAATAGAAACATAGAGAGGACAAAATAACAATCACGCCTCCACGTTCTCCACTTGCTCGATCCCTATAAATTGCCGAATGCGAGGATCATCCGCTTTCCGAAGTTCGTCGGTCGTGCCGTCAAACAAAATTTGCGGTTCGTCTTCGTTAAGCCCGCGTAATGGATAAAGCATGATGACGCGGTCGGCAACTTTCCAGACGGTCTTCATTTCGTGCGTTACGATGATGCTTGTAATCGGGTGTTTTTGTCGCGTTTGGATGATTAAGTCGTTGATCACATCAGTCATGATTGGGTCGAGCCCGGTCGTTGGTTCGTCGTAGAGCATGACCTCTGGATTCAACGCCAAAGCTCGGGCGAGACCGACGCGTTTTTTCATGCCGCCAGAAAGTTCCGACGGGAATTTCTCCTCGACGCCCTCAGGGAGTCCAACTTCTTGGAGTCGTTGCTTGACTGTATCGTTGATCTCCTTGCTCGAAAACCTACGTTGTTCGCGGAGCCCAAAGGCGACGTTGTTGTAGACGTTCATGCTGTCGAACAACGCCGCACCCTGGAACAAAAAACCAATGCGTAAGCGTTCCTGAGCGAGTTGCTTGTCTTTGAGTTTCGATAAGTCTTTCTGGTCGAACGTTACTCGCCCTGTTGTTTGCCAGAGCAATCCGGTGATGAGCTTCAACAAACACGTTTTTCCGCATCCGCTCTCGCCGATGATGGCGAGTGTCTCACCGCGAGATATGTCTGCGGTGATGTCTCGCAGAACGTGTTGCTCACCAAACTTAACATTGACTTGTTCAAATGTTATCCAAGACATACGGTGTTAGCTCTGCTTGTGTCGAAAATTGGGCTCTACAAAATCGAATTGATCGTTGGCCCCCAGAGGAAATCGTGAATCGCGATCAACAGTATCCCAAGGAAGAAGTCCATGACCAGGATGGCGATGAACGAGAACACGAAGGCTTCTGTAGCGGCCTGTCCAACACCTTCGGCACCCGCTTTGCTATTTAATCCTCGATGGCAGCTAATCAGCGAAATCACGGCTCCGAAAGCGATAGCCTTAATTATCCCCGTCAAGAGGTCGTATAGCTCAACGAAGCCTTCCGTGTGCTCCCAATAATAGTGCGGCTCGACGAGATAAAATTTCGTGCAAATAAATGCTCCGCCCATGATTCCCATGAAATCCGCGAGGATGGTCAACAGCGGGATCAAGAACACGCTCGCCAACAATCGTGGGACGACCAGATATGCGATCGGGTGTGCGCCCAGGGCGGACAACGCATCGACCTGCTCGGTGATTTTCATGGTCGCGAGTTCGGCGGCCATCGCGCTCCCGACACGCCCCGCAAGCATTGTGGCGGCCAACACCGGGCCGAGTTCGCGCACGATCGACAGGTTGATCAACGCTCCCATCCGTGTCGCCAAACCGATCATCCGAAATTGATTGTAAAACTGCACGGCCATGACCATTCCAATGAACATTCCGGTAATCGTCACGACGGGCACACTTCGTACACCCACAGCATAGCAAACGGGGAAGAAATTCCGTGCCGTCGGTCGACGCCGGAACGTCCAAGCGATCGTGTTGAGCGAGAAGAGCGCAAAATCCCCGAGGGCGACCAACGCGTTGACCGCCATGTCTCCGAGCATGGTCAACAGGCCCTCGGGTTTCTGCCCACCCATCGGCACTCCGAAGTTTCTCCCGCGATTCAGATTGTTCCGTTATCGTTCATCGGCGTGCGGAAGTGACGACCTTTAAAGTTTGCGGAAATTACGGTTTGTGAGGAAATGGACCGGTGTTGCTCACGACATGAGACGATCCCCGCAAACAGAAAAAGCGGCATCCAAATCCCAGGTTTCTCCAGGATTGTCGTGCCGCTTGTGTCTGGAAAGATCGTTGAATTGCAGGAATCCCGAACGATTTTAGTTTGCCGAGAATCCTGGTTTGCCCTGGCGCACCCATCCGCCGTTTTTCTCGTCCCAGACGTAAACCTGGACGGTCGACTGGAAGAACGAGGGAGATGGGGAAGGTTCGGGATTTCGGGGCGTTGCTGGTCCGTACGAGTTCGGTCCGGTCCGGTCCAATTCAATGATCTGCGGTGCGTGCGGTTCCGAATCGTACGGCGTCGCATACGGGAAATGGCCCTCCCGGGCGAGTTGCTTGTGTCGGTATTTCGCCTCCATCATCGCTCGTTCGTATTGCCCGGCGAAGAAGACGAAAATCGCAATCGCGATCAGCGGAAACTGGAAGTAGGCTATCCCAAAGGCACCCAGCAAGATGGCCATCACGACGCCAACGGTCGACGCGACTCGTGTGGCCCAAAGCTCGCCCATGAACATTCCCAGCACAGCACAGAGGACTCGGCCCCCGTCCATTGGAAAGGCGGGCAGCATGTTGAAGGCAACGAGCAACAAGTTCACGAGAGTCAGGTAGACGAAGAACATCCCCGTGGATGTGCTCGTGATAAGAGCAGAGTCCATCACGAACACGGGCAACAGTCCGCAAATCAGGATGCCCGCGATGGCCACGTTGACGGCGGGGCCGGCGACGGCGATCCAAAATTGCTCCCACGGCTTTTCACTCATGCGTTCCAGGCGAGCCACTCCGCCAATCGGCCAAAGCGTGATGTCTTTGGTCCCGATGCCGAAATAGCGAGCCATCAACGCGTGTCCAAATTCGTGAAACACCACACAGGTGAATACGGCGACGAGTAACGCCAGCGTGAAAAACGGATCGGCACCTGGTTGCATCACGACCGCCAAGAACGGCAGGATGAACCAGGTCGGGTGTAAGAACACGTCGATCCCGAAGGCTCGACCGAGTTTTAGAGATTTGAACATTGATATATGGGCCTTTCTGCGAAAGGATTTTCTGCCGCAAGTTAATTCGTTTGTCGAGTCCTATAATTTAGAGTAGTGCGATGTAAGGAAAGATTCGCCGCCCAAGGAAAAAACAACATTTAGGAAAAACGAACAACTTAGTGAATCTTTGGTACGGTGTCCCGACTCTAATACTCTAGATGCGACAAGCGCATTCGGCCTGGCCGAATGATTCATTATAAAGGAGAAGAGCATGGACCATCTCGAAAATTTCGACAACAACGACCAAAATGGCGTTGAACTCGTGCAAATTCCGGTCTGGACGTATGAGCAGGCAGATGCCGCAATTCCTTACCTGACGTCGGTCATCAGCTCGATTCGTGATCGGTTTCTTGCGATGCAATCCGCACGGCGAGCCAAAGATTTGCTGGCCCAACGTCCGGGGCGTCTGACCCGCGACGAGATCATCGATCAGGACAACGCAGTTCGCGACATCGCCAAGGCAGGCGACGAGGTGACCGAAGCCGTCAACGAGCTTCTACATCTCAATATCTATTCTGTCGATCCCGTCAACGGCATTGCGATGATTCCGTTCCTGCATGCCGAACAACTCGCGTGGCTCGTCTTCGAATTGTTCGAAGTCTAGATGATCCATTGTTATCGGTTCCATGGGGTTGCGGGCGACAAGCGACGCCCGTTGAGCGAAGTCTTGGAATCTGGGGAAGAAACCACGCCGATTGTGTAATTTGCACATGAGAAACACTACTTTCCAAATCCCGCCGAGACCAAGTGTCTGGGCGGGATTTTTTTATTTTGGGAGAGGAATCGACTCGGGAATGTCGTTTGCTGGTTGGAGGGGAAAAGAGTTGCCGGATAGGTTCGGTTTCTTCTGCGAGATGGCTTCTTGCGGAGTGAGGCAATTCTTGCTGGAATGTAAGATTAATAGAATTCGATCCCCGGAAGTGGAGTTGCCGATGAAATCGCTCACCGAATATCTCGTGATGAACACACCCGAACCCAGGGCATTTGTCCACATCACCCCTCAGGTCGAAGAATGTGTCAAGAAGAGCGGAGTTCAGGAAGGACTATGTCTGGTCAACCCAATGCACATCACGGCCAGCGTGTTCATCAACGATAACGAATCCGGCCTGCACCACGACTTCGACAAGTGGCTCGAAGAGTTGGCGCCATTCAACGCCTCGCCGGAGGTGTACCACCACAACCGGACTGGCGAAGACAACGCCGACGCCCATTTGAAGCGAACCATCATGGGGCGTGAAGTTGTCGTTGCCATTACCAAAGGAAAATTGGATCTTGGGACTTGGGAACGCATCTTTTATGGCGAGTTCGATGGCCAACGACCCAAGCGGGTGTTGGTGAAAATTATTGGCGAGTGAGCCAGGAATTTCGTCCGCCGTTGTGATGCCACGAATCGGCGAGCGAATTACTTGGTAGCCTGCCCTCGGTCCGAGTTCGAGAATATCCGACAACCATAAGTGAACAGAGACCCCATGAGCATTTCGACGTTGTTTGTGTTGCCGGACATCGAGTTGGTGCCGGTCCTGGAGTTTGACCCGTCGGTGATGTCGCCGTCGTCTCGACAAACTCCGGGGCCGAGTTGCGAGGAGGCTCCCGAAGAATGGGAGCAATACTGGAAGGAGTCCCTCGCAGACGCCGGCATTTTTCATCTCAAACCAGTCACGCGAACTTCGTGGTTCGTGCCGACGCGGAACCTGACGGACCTGGGGAACATCCACAAGTTTTTGAACGCCACGTTCGCCGATTGGGGAGGCATGGACGCCGTGCAAGAACCCGAATACGCGCCGCTCTTCACCGGTGGGCTCGCGATGGTAGCCAGTCAGGGCGATGTCGTGTTCGAGCCGGATTACGCGTCGGACCTGGAAGACATCTACGACTGGCGGGCGGCGGTGGATTATCGCGACGAATACTGGTCCTCGCTTTGGGCGGGGCATCCCTGGTTGTCTCTGCGGTTCGATCATCCTTGGTTGATTTTGAGCGATCCGGTGGAAGGAGTCGAACCAGCGGACCGTTGGGCCGTGGCCCCCGAAGACCTGGAACACGCCGTCATCGTCGCCGAACGCGAACTGGAGATTTTTGCCCAGCGGTTACAGCCAGTATTGCGTTTGATGGGGTTGCGCAAACAATCGCGTGCCCTTGCCTACCACCTGGCTGGACTCGGCGTTCGAGAATAGCCAACTCTACCCTCTTTCCCATCTTGATTATGTCCAATCCCTCACTCGCTCTGCTGGTGTTGTATACGAGCCAGCTCACCGAACTTCTGAATTTCTACGAGCGTCTCGGTCTGGCTTTCGTCGAAGAACGACACGGAAAAGGACCGGTACATTATTCCTCACAGCTTCGCGAGGTTGTTCTGGAGTTGTATCCAGCCAAACAAGTAGCCGGCACAGTCCCTGTGCCGTTGCCGGGAAGGCAAACCCGTCTTGGCTTCTCTGTAGAAAATTTGGATCACGTCGTGAGCTTGTTGAGCGGTTCGGAAGTTGTATCTGGACCAAAGAAAAATCGCGCGGTCGTCAAAGATCTCGATGGCCGAGTCGTCGAGGTGTATGGACGATAGCCCAAAGATGTCAGGTAGGTTGTTTCCGGGCCGTTTCGAACCGCTGCACACCAACATAATAGGATTCTAGACAACATGAAGTCTATTCGCATTGGCAACGGTTGTGGTTTTTGGGGAGACAATCTCGACGCCCCTGTTCTACTTGCCGAGAAAGGCCAACTCGACTATTTGACGCTTGAGTATTTGGCCGAGTTGACGATGTCGATTCTTGCTCTGCAGAAACGGAAGAATTCTGAATATGGCTACGCACGTGATTTTCTAACTGTGTTAGAACGGCTATGTCCTATTCTCAAGGCCCAACCACGTTTGAAGATCATCACGAATGCCGGTGGGATGAATCCGCAGGTGTGTGCGGCCAAGGCGAAGGAGATTCTTGATCGGGCCGGTTTGCAAGATCGGAAGATTGCCACAGTCGATGGTGATGATCTGTTACCACGGCTGGACGAGTTGCTGTCGCAAGGCCACGAGATGAAAAATCTTGAGAGTGACATGCCGTTGTCATTGGTGCGCGACCGGGTTGTGAGTGCGAACGCCTACCTTGCCGCGCAACCCATCGCCGAGGCTCTTGGGCAAGAAGCGAGCATTGTTATTACCGGTCGGGTGGCGGATGCGTCGTTGACCGTGGGACCGGCGGTTCACGAACTTGGTTGGGCGTGGGATGACTGGGATCGATTGTGTGCCGCGACTGTCGCCGGACATCTCATCGAATGCGGCGCCCAAGTCACAGGTGGTTTGTGGTGTAACTGGCAAGAAACCGATTTGACGAATGTGGGCTATCCGATTGCCATGATCGACGAAATCGGAACGGTACGAATTACGAAACCCGAAGGGACTGGTGGTGCCGTTAACGTCGAGACCGTGACCGAACAACTCTTGTATGAAGTCGGCGACCCCGCGAACTATTTGACGCCCGATGTTGTTGCCGATTTTACGACCCTGCAAGTTCGCGAGTGTCAACCCGATGTCGTTGAGCTGTCGCGCATAACAGGCAAACCAAGAACGGATTCGTATAAGGTCTCGATGGCGTATCGCAATGGATTTGCGGCGAGTGGGACACTGTTGATTTATGGGCCGAATGCTGCGGCGAAGGCTCAGGTTTGTAGCGATATGATTTTCGGACGACTCGAACGGGCTGGCGTGAAGTTCGAGGAGAAACTCGTGGAGTGTCTCGGGGCTGGGTCGACTGTGCCGTTGCGAGAATTGCGGAGTGATCTGGAAGAAGTCGTGCTGCGAGTTTCGGTTCGTGATTCGGAAAAGACGAACGTCGAACGATTCACCAAAGAGTTGGCTCCGCTCGTGACCTCAGGACCACCTGGCGTGAGTGGTTATACGGGTGGCCGGGCTCCGGTTCGTGAAGTCTTTGCGTATTGGCCAACATTGATTCAGAAAGATGCGGTGGAGTCGCGAGTGGGGATTATCTCATGAATACGACGCAAACAATACTCCTCTCGGAGGTTGCCCACGGTCGCAGCGGCGATAAGGGGAATCATGCGAATGTTGCTGTGATCGCGTACACACACGCTGGTTTCGAGTGGCTTCGCGAGAACTTGACTGCCGAGAGGGTTGGCGAGTATTTCGCGTCGCTCGGGCCAACGAAAGTCGAGCGTTTCGAGGCGGCGAATCTGAACGCTCTGAACTTCCTTCTGTACAATGTCCTGGCAGGTGGGGCGAGCCAGTCTCTGCGGATCGATACGCAAGGCAAAACGCTTGCGCTGGCTTTGCTGCAGATGGAAATTGAACGCCCCGCCAACCTCACAAACATGTTACGCGCCTCACCAACCACTTAAGATGCACACTTCCCTCATCATCGCTGTCACCGCACTCGTGGCGTATCTCATTGGCGGGATTCCGTTCGGATGGGTCGTCGCCAAAATGAAGGGTGTGAACATCTTCGAGAAGGGCAGCGGGAACATCGGCGCAACGAACGTCGGTCGCGTGCTCGGTCGGAAATACGGCTATCTCGTCTTTGTGTTGGATTTCTTGAAAGGGGCTGGACCGGCACTCGTCGCGAAACTTGTGGCTGAGCAGTTGGGCGCGGGAGTCTCGAGCGATGTCTTGGGAATCGTCGCCGGACTCGCGGCGATTCTGGGGCACATGTTTCCGGTCTATCTGAAATTCAAAGGCGGCAAGGGCGTTGCGACTGGCGCGGGGATTGTGACGGTGCTCGTGCCGTTGCCGTTGGCGATTGCGTTGACGGTTTGGATCGGCGTTGTGTTGGCCATCCACACAGTTTCGGCGGCGTCGCTTGCGGCGGCAACGGCCTTATGTGTGTCGCGATGTTTGGCGATTGCTCGACCGTTCGCCAGTGATAATCTTGCCCTCACGCTCTTTTGTTTTGTCGTCGCCGCGTTAGTGTTTATCCGCCACAAAGGCAACATCGCCCGTCTGGCCCGTGGAAACGAAAACCGCATCCAGGAGACACCCACAATGCAAAACGTCACCAAGATCGTTCATGTCCTCACCATGGGTTTTTGGTTCGGGATGGCGGTCTTTTTTAGCTTCTTCGTCGCCCTCACGTTGTTGAACACGATGGAGGAAAAAGCCCTCGCCAAACCACGACCCGCCTGGTTTCCGGTTTGGACGGAGTACGCTGCCGAAAGTGGCGTGGCCGACAGCAATAAGGAACAAGGTTCGCAGGCGTTCGGGGCACTCATCAGCCCGCTGTTTGATTGTTTTTTTTTGCTGCAAGGAATTTGCGGCTTTGTGGCCGTCGCGACGGCCTGGAGTTGGCAGCGCTTCGGCGGCGTTCATCGGTGGCGAGTGATCTTGTTGTTGCTGGCGATCGCAACGGTCTTGGTTGGCTGGCCGCTCGAGCGGCAAGTGAGTGTGATCCGGGAAGATAGGACGAACGCCGTGCGGCAGTATTTAAAGGCCAAGCTGAAGAACTCTCCGACGGCCAACGAAGGGCGCGAACTCGAAAAACGTGTTGTGGCTGTGAAGGCGAAATTTGGGACGTGGCACACGTACAGTTTGTTCTTGAACTTCGGGACGATCGGGTTGATCGCGGTTGCGATGGGGATGGCGGCATTTTTGCCTCCATCGACGCCAACATCGGCAAGCGGAAATGCGGGGCAGACGAGCAAGGCAACAGAGGTCGCGGGAAATGGAAAAGAGAATCCAACGCCAGAACACATCGGTTCGTGAGTCAGGAATTTTGGTAGATGGATGGAGGGTTCAGCGTGGACATGCTTTCGCTGTCCGCAAATGCACGTCCACTCAATTCTGGAGATATGATGCCCGAAACTTTTCCCTTTCGATTGAGTAGCTTCTTTTTGATTGTCGTATTGTTTTCGACGAGTGGCCAGCGAGCCCTGGCCGAACCGCCCGACCCGACTCCCAAACAACTTCAAGAGGCCAAGGAGCAGTGCGAGAAGTTGGGGCTCTTCTACCGATCTGTTTCGGAGCCCTGGACCAGCAAACCTCCGCATCAGTTTCAAATCAGCATTCCCGGTGGGATCCGCCCCGGTGACTTTGACAACTTTGTTGGAAAGTTCCCCAACTTTCCTTTTAGCTTTGGCCTTGTGATCTCCAACCGAATCACTAAAGACAGCACTCTCAAGCAACTTACGAGACTGACAAACCTGACCTCGTTGTCGCTTTTTGGTACTTCCGTAACCAACGCTGGTCTGAAGGAACTCAAGCACCTCAAGAATCTCAAAGTCGTGAACATCAGCGGTGACGCTGGTGTCAACGAGGACGGGTTGAAAGAACTGGAAGAAGTGCCAAATCTTACCTCGCTTAGGGTGACCGGTCTTTCGTTGACGAATCAGGGTGTGGTATCTCTTGGGCGTTTCCACAAACTCAAGGAGTTGAGCTTATTCAGAGTCCGCTTGGAAGCGAGTAACCTGGAACCGTTAAAGAATCTGAAGAACTTGACCTCGTTGGACCTCGTTGGGGTGCAGGTTCCGGATAAGCTGTTTGCGGTTCTCAGCAAACTGGACAATCTCAAGACCTTGGACCTCTCCGCGAAGGTGACGGACGCCGGGTTCCAGGGACTCGCAAAGCTCCATAATCTCACGTCGCTAAACCTCGACCGGACGCCAGTGTCAGACGCGGGGCTCAAGCACATCGGTAAGCTCACAAATCTCCGCACATTGAGCCTTGGGAACACACCGATTACGGATGCCGGGCTGAAGGAATTGAAGCCGCTCAAGCAACTCACGGAACTACGGTTGTACAACACAAGAATTACGAAGGAAGGTTTGAAAAACCTACAAGGCGTTGGCAACTTGACGTCGTTGCACCTTTCCTTCACGGGCCTCTCCGATGCCGGGCTCACGTTCCTTCGCTCGCAACAGAATCTTGCGAGTTTGAATCTTTCCGGCACGAAAGTCTCGGACGCCGGGATGAAGGAGTTCGGTCATCTCAAGAATCTCACGACTCTCGACCTCCAGAACACGAGAGTTACGGGCAAAAGCATGGAGGGCTTGCGGGGGCTGAAGAAACTGAATGATCTCAACCTGAGCAACTACCAAATTACGGATCAAACCCTGAGCGTCCTGCGCCATCAGGGCCAACTCCATGCTCTGAGGATAGCGACTGGTCCTGATGACCAACGACCAAACAGCGTTGCCGAAGTCACAGCACTTGACCTCGAACGCACGAGACTCACGGACATTGGGGTGAAGGAGATCAAGAATTTCAGGAATCTGAAATCGTTAACGGTGGGACTGGAGTTTCGGGGTATTTCCGAGAAGGGAATCAAGGTCTTGCTCGACTTGAAGAAACTCACGAAGTTGACAATTTCTGGCCGATTGTCGGCACCCGTTTTCAAAACGATCGGAAAGCTGAATGGGCTGACCTACCTGGACGTCAAAGTCAGGGCTGCCTTGGGAGACGTCGCAGTGAAAGAACTCAGGGCTCTCACGGAGCTGCGGTTCTTGAATCTTTCGCGGACGGGGATGACGGATGCGGGGCTCAAGCAACTCAGCGGCCTGAAAAAACTGCAGTATTTGAACCTCTCTGTAACGGGTGTGACGGCTGCCGGATTAGCTTCGCTCAAAGGGTGCAACGAACTAAGGGGACTCATTCTTCCCAGCCGAGGACTTAGCGACGCCGTGTTGCGAGTTTTACGAGAGAATGGACATCTTCACACTGTGCCCCAGGCAACAAACGCAATCGGCAGGCGGGCGAATAGCATTGAGGAAATTCAGTCCTTGAACCTTCGGTTCTCCTCCGTGACGGACGCTGGGCTCAAAGAAATCCGAGGGCTCACAAACTTGGCCTCGTTGAATCTGGCGGAGAGCCGCGTAACGGACGAGAGGCTGCGGCCATTGCAGAAATTCCCAAAGCTCTTTCAGCTGAACCTGAGCCGAACGGCGGTGAAGGGGCCTGGCCTGACGTATCTGTCGGGCAGCAAGAATTTAACTTCTATCAGACTCGACTTTGCACCGTTGCAGGATGTCGGGCTGAAACACCTCGGGAAGATCAAGAGCTTGAGGGATTTGTCCTTGCAAAGGACACGCATCACGGATGCCGGTTTGGCTTCGCTGAAGGGGCTGACGAACTTGACGACGTTGGACCTTTCTCGCACGGCAGTCACAGATGCGGGGCTGAAGCACGTTGGGCAAATCAAGAATTTGCAGACGCTGCATCTATTCGGTGTGAAGGTAACGGCCGATGGAGTGAGGGAACTGCGAGCACTCAAAAATCTGAATCTGGTGTCCCTGAGAGTGAACGACGAGGTCTTGAAAGCCCTTCGAGCAAACGGCCAACTCCATGTCCTCAGGGAGGCTTTTGCGGAGGAGAAGAAGCGGGCCAAAACCGATGTGGAGGTCGTCACTCTCCGCATTGGTGGCATCAGTGACGCCGGGCTCGAAGAATTGAAAGGGTTGAAGAATCTGAAGGAACTGAGCCTCGCCAACTCGACGGTCACGAATGCAGGGTTGAAAGTGTTGAAACATTTTCCCCAACTTCGCGAACTCAACCTCGCGAACACCCAGGTCACGGCGGATGGATTGAAGGAGTTGAAATCGCTGAAGAATTTGACTCAACTCGACTTGTACAAGATGCGTTCGCCCGAAGAAGGGCTGAAGCACTTGAAGGGGTTCAAAAATTTGACCACAGTGACTCTCGAACCTCGCAACGTGACGGACGAGGTGTTGAAGGTTTTGGGAGAGAACGACCAACTGTATTTGTTGCCCATGGCAACGGCGGCCTTCGGTAGACGGGTTCAAAGCTCGGCGAAGATTACATTGCTGAACCTCTACAACACGAAGGTCACGGGCGTAGGTTTGAAAGCACTCAAGAAGCTCAAGAACCTCAAGTGGATGCGGTTGAACCCACGGCGATTGACGGACGAGGCTTTGGAAGTTCTGGCCCAGAACGACCAACTCCACGTCTTGGAGCAAGCCACCGGAATCGGACGAAGTCGCCCGCAAAACTCGACGGAGGTTCTCTCAATGAATCTTCGGGGGTCGCAGCTAACAGACGCGGGGCTAAAGCATTTGTATGGTCTGAAGAATCTTCGTTTAGTGACCCTGCCTTCGTCCATCAGCAACGAGGCTGTGCAGAGGCTGCGGAAAGTGCTCTCCAAATGCGGCGTGCAAAAGTGAACCCAGGACACAGAGAAAGGGAGTTCTCAAGTTTCTGTTCCCATCGGTTGTTGTTGCGTCATGCAATGTAACGTTCCCAGGCCCCAAACTAAATCCACGGCATGAATTCCGGTCACTGTTCGGTCGGGGAACAACTCCGATAAAACGCCGAGAGCCACTCGGTCCTGGGAATCGTTGAAGGTTGGCACGAGGACACAATCGTTAGCGATGTAGAAGTTCGCGTACGAGGCCGGGAGGCGTTGTTTTCGAAAGATGACCGGAGCGGGCATCGGTAGCGTGACGACCTGGAGACGATTGCCGTGTTGGTCCTTCATGTCGCGGGCGCGTTCGAGGTTTTCTTGGAGGGCGTGGTAGTTGTCATCGTTGGGGTTGGTTTCGACGACGATGGCGATGGCCTGAGGATTGACGAAGCGGGCGAGGTCGTCGACGTGTCCGTGAGTGTCATCACCGACGATTCCGCGACCGAACCACAAGACTTTCTCGATTCCGAGGTATTCGCCAAGAACTGTTTCGATGCCTTGCTTCGATAACTCAGGGTTGCGTTGTTGTACTGTGTCGAGCAAACATTCTTCCGTGGTGAGCAACAAGCCCCCTCCGTTGACGTCGATGCTTCCGCCTTCGAGAACGACCCGGTTGCCGTTGACGGTTGGTTGCCAGGTGGCGAGCTTCAGACGTTTATTGATTTTCTTCGGGACTGCGTCGTCGCGTTGCCAGTCGTCGTACTTGGCCCACCCGTTGAAGTGCCAGTCAGTCATGGCAACATCGCCGTGTGGGTTCGCCAAAAAGATCGGGCCGTAATCGCGAGTCCAGACGCGGTCGGTCGGAATTCGAAAAAAACGGACTTGCTTGAGATTAATGCCGGCTCGATGCAAGACGCGTTGGGCTTGGAGTTTCTCTTTCTTCGAGTCGACGAGCAAGTGGACTCGTTCGCCAGTATGGAGGTGTCGAACGATTTCCGCATAGACCCATGGGATCGGACCAAACTTTCCGGGCCAGTCCTTTCGGTTGTGTGGCCACGCGAGCCAAGTTGCTTCGTGACGAGTCCACTCGGCTGGCATATGCCAGCCGGCGGTTGCGGGTGTTGGGGCCATCGTTTCTCCGAATGTTGGCGTCACGTTCGAGGGTCGAGAGACAAGAGACAAGAGACAAGAGACAAAAGACAAGAGACAAAAGACAAGAGACAAAAGACAAGAGTCAAGAGACAAGAGTCAAGAGTCAAGAGACAAGAGAAAGAAACACAACAAGTATCAAAGCGTCAGCTTCGCTGCCGCACTCCAAAACAAAGACATAGACAACGGCACACGGAGTGTGCCTTCTACGAACAAAAC
>CAYYUU010000075.1:0-9559 GCA_964474955.1 uncultured Alcaligenaceae bacterium
GACTGCCGAAAGCGAGAAAACCCCGAGGCTCAAAGCTTTCGGGTTTTCTCGCAAATGATTTTTGTGTTGCTACTGGGGCATGCGGGGTTCCACAGCTTCCGGAGCCTTTTTCGGAGCTTCCCTCGCTCGCAACCGGCTTAACCGCTCTTGAATATCTCGTTCGATGACATTCGGATCAATGACGGGCCGCCAATTCGTCGGAAGTGTGCCCGGTTGCGCCGGAAATTCCTTGGTGAACATCCAATCTCGGTGGACCGCCGAGATGACGAAAGGCACGGGTTGACTCATCTGGGTCAAGACCAGGAAGTAGGTTTTCAAATCCTGTTGGACTTTCGGATCGTCCTTGCTCGGTTCCCAGGCGTGGAGTCGGCCCACCGGACCGTAGACCTGGATGAACGGTAGGATTTTCGTCACCTGGGCCGACGTCAACAGGCGGAACTGATCCCTCTGTCTGTCGTACAACCCAATCGACGGCAAGTTCCACCCCCGATTCGGAGCGATCAGACCGAACTGGGCGATGACCGGCGTGATCTTGCGCAGTTCCGGCGCCATGAGTCTTTGTTTCAGGTTCAAGAACTTCCGTTCGTGCTCGTTGGTGTCGTCCTGGATGTGGGCCAGCGACCGATACTCCGGATACCGCAGCAAGACGTCGGTCCAGTAGTCGAAGGCGACTTGGTAGTCCCGACGTGCCCCTTGCCGGTCCGATTGAAGGAGTTTCCCTTCGGCGTGGAACAAGAGTTTCTTGGCCGTGATGACGTCCGGCAACCGCTCCGTCTTACACTGGACGTAGTGGGACATGAAATTCGTCGTGCGGACGTACATCTGATTCATCTGGAGCAGGCGGTAGGCGTCGAAATATTTCCCACGCAGACCATCGTTCTGGGCACGCTCGCGTTCGGTCAGCCCCTCGAAGACCTGGTTTTGGGGGGGCGGGAGGCCGTTGTTCAGCATCACGTACTTCTTCGCCATATCTTCCAGATCTCTGCGTTCCGTTGGGGTGATCAAGAGGCCGTTCTCGACGCCGTATTGGTGATACCGGTCGAAGGCCTTCTCCCAGGCGGTTTGGGCCTGGAAGCGTTTTTCGTAACCGACTCGTCTGCCTTCGCCGAACTCTCCGAATCCGGCCTCGCTTTTTTTCCGGTCGAGAGGTTGGAACCAATCTTCGATGACCCATCCCTCCTCGTCAAACCATCCTTCGTCGGCCCGCGTTTCCGCGCTATATTCCTGGGCGCGGGAGGGATAACTTCGGAAGATGCGAGTCATCATTTTGGGTAGCCGGTGGTGCATCTTCGCCATTTCGTCCTTGCCCCACTCGGTCGCCGAGAAAGTCCGGGAAGGCTTGGGCAACGGCAACTGGGCGTACTGGAACCACCATCTCGAACACACGTAGACGTCGACGTCTTCGGTCGTCCAGTTGAATCGCGTTTGGTTCGGGAAATCCGCGAGAATGGGCTCACCGTTCGCCGCCAGGGGCGGCACGATCGGGAATTGGGCTTGTGGCTTTAACAGCGGAGTTTGGATGTGCGGTTCGAGCCCCTCGGGCCGGTCGACGAAGCGGGAGGGGACGTCCGCGTTGTCTTCGAGGAGCTTGAGCACGTCTTTGGGCTCGCGGCATCGGAGTTTCCGACGCAACCTACGAACGAGTCGCGGATTGGCCTTGCAGAATTCTAGGAATTTTTGCAGATCCACCGTCTTTCCCTGGGCCGAATCTTGATCCTGTCTCCAGAAGCCGTTATTCGGATCCCTGGCGATCGGGTCGATCAAGCTCATCTCCAGCAGACACCGCATGGCGTTCTTTTCGTCCGAATTGCCGATCTTCATCTGGTAGAACTGACCAATGTCGTGGCGGATGTCCGGGTTGCCGGGGAAGTTGTATTTCTCTTCTCCCGCCCCGATCTTGCGGTTCGGGGTTCCCTGGTGACGCCGGTCGCCTTCGGCGAGAAGAATGATTCCTCGCGAGACGTAGAAGTATTTGTCGCGTGGTCGGTCGCACTCGACGGCGACGTTGTACGCCAAATTCCAACTTTGAAACCGCCAGGGAGTCACGAAGTTCGGCTGGAGCTTGGTGATCGAGCGTACGAGCATCTCCAGCTCGTTCCACTGATGGCGTTTTTGTTTTTCCATGGCCATCTGCCAGAGCACGCAAGTCGCCAGCCCGCGTGATCCCAGGAGGGTCAAGCGAACCGCCGAACTCGTCAACTCCGACTCCCCGCGGGTTTCGCCGAGTTGCAAACGATCCGCCAAGTCGGCGATGACGAAGCGGCGGTGAAACAACGAGATCGTAAACAACGCCACGATCAAGGCGATGTAGAGGACCTTCCGATTTCGTGATTGTTCCTGGAACGAACGAGCCATGGGAACTCTCTCTTTAGTATGCAGACTCGTGAAAGCCCAAAGCAGCCCTCACCGTTGCGTTAATGTTCCGAAGTGTCTGACGAACAGGCCATGGCGTTTGAGAGAGCTACTTTTCGCACAGCAAAAAGCAACTCTCCGCCCAATTCTGTTCTCCGTCGAGCGGGCATCTTGCCTGCCGTGAATTCGAATTGTGTTGGTCCCGGGCACGGGCCATTCTTCTCATCGTGGATTCGCGATCTCTCTGGACTCCATGAGGTAGTACGCCAGCACTCCCCACGGCAGCAAGTACCCCACCAAGGGCAAGAAGTTATCGAGGAAGAGGTGCTGCGAGAGAGATATGTTGAACCCATCGGCCACGTACTGAGTCAGGTTATACCGCGTCTCGTCGGGTATGGCCTTGAGCACAAAGCTGAGGAACCACCGATACCCCTCGTCCGCAGCAAGGACCATGCTGTTGGCCGCGCTCTCCTCCAACTTCCCGGCCAAGGGAGCCTTCGTTCGGAGCCGCTGGAATGCTTCGAGCGGACCACCCCCGACGACAGTCCCGGTGGCCACGGAGCGGATGTACTCAACGACCCACCCCGCACACATGATGAAGATCGTGATGAGCAGACTGATGATCCCACTCATGTAAGTGCTACACGCGACGGCAATCCCAAGGAGCAAAATCGTGTTGCACCAAAGCCCGAACACCCCCTTCAAGAAATTCTGCTCGAACGAGTATTCGCCAGCCAAAAGGTAAAGGTCGTGTCGGGCGACGCCGAGTCGTTGTTGGCTGTACGCGGGGTTTTCGCTCAAACTGACCATCACCGTGAAGAGGGGCGATTCTTCCCAACCGGCCACCTTCAGCGGATCGTCGCGAATGGCTTTTTCCTTCTGTTGGATGAACTCGAACAGACCGACCGGAACTTCGACGTGCTGAGTGTGGTAGTCGGTGACCATAGTGGTCACTTCGAACACGCCCAAGTTCCTTTCCAACTTGGCACGGGCGTATTGCTTGTCGCTTTCCTTGGCCGCTTTGACTTTTTCGAGCAACTCGTTGTTGTTCCTCTTCAAGGCCTTTTCGTAGGCCCGTTGGTAATACTTGTCGATCTTCTGGTTGGCCGTCCCCACGGCGATCTTGAATTGCTGCCAGAGTTGAGCCGCCTTGGGAGGCGAAACGTTCCCCGGAGCGAACAGTACGTGACAGACCACCCCTTGATTCTCGATCCCTTTGGTCGTGCGGAAAATGTCAAACGTAAATTCGAACCGGACCGGCTTGGTCCTGTTGGCCAGCGTATCGGGCAGATGATCGAACATCCAAACGGCATACTGTTTCGTTTCGTTGCTTCCGCGGATGCGTCCCTGGATGTATTTGCGGTAGTCCCACTCGCGACCGACGCTTTGGGCCTTCGTGGGATCCTCCGTTCCATAGAATCGCAATCGATCCGCGAAGACCGGCACGCGAGCTTTGTAGCTTTCTTCCTTGGCCTTCGGATGAATCCCACGCAAGACGTAAAGGAGACTCAAGCCCGTGAGGACGGCGAGCGCCACCGTGAGCAACAGCCCATACCCAAGAAACCGACCGAGGACGATTTCGTATTTCTGCACGGGTTTCGTGACGATCGTGTGGATGGTCTGTTTTCGAACGTCTGCCGGGATGCTGAACGATCCGAGCAGGGCCGCGGTCACGAGGAACAAGGGGGAAAGCGACCAGTACACCACGGCGACGTAATTTCGAAGTTGGTTCTCTGGCTTGTAAGGGACGAACCAGTCGGCGAAGAGGAACACGACGCCCATGAAGCAGAAGATCAAAATGACTCGCCCGCGAATTGCTTCCTTGATGCTCAGGAGGGCCAGCGCCCACGTCCTTCGCCAGCTCAAGTTCGGGAAGAGGTTGACGAACATTGGCAAGGTGACGGCCAGGATGGCGCACAAACCGGCGATCGTGAGCAAATTGCTCTGCATCGGCGTCAGGTTATATTGTGTGAATACGCGGTTGAGGATTTGATAACGCTCCGGTTCCATGCCGTATGCCAGGACCAACAACCCAAACCCGATGTAGGCCAGCACCGACAACACGGCGCAGCCGATGACCGCCTGGGTCAACATGCTCAACTGACCCTGGAGTTCCTTTCGTCGCTCGGAGAGGAAGTGGGCAGCAAACAACGCGAACGCCACGGCTGCCATTATCCCGGCGTCCTGAATCCAAGATTGGAGGATCGTGATTAACTCGCCCCACTTTGGTGGGTCTGTTTCGATTTCCAAGCTGGCGAAATTCATGACGAGTGGCTCTCGGTGTTACCTCGGGACTTAGGAACAACGTGAAACTAAGTTCCGGACATTTGGCTTTGAGCTTTTTCCGTTGGACAGGTTTGCAACCTGTCCTTTATTTTCTTGGACAGGTTTTTAACCTGTCCGACGGACCAAAAACGGAACCCCGCTCAAGCGGGGCGTCGCCTGGTGGAGTTTAACTCTTTTCCTGAACGTGGGTGCTGCCTTTGCCGGCCCCACTTTTCGCGGTTTCCTTGACCTTGTCTTTTTCCCCGTTCTGGTCCTTTTTGGAGTCTTCGGCCAAGGCCTTGTCTTTCGCATCGGGGATGTAACGGCGTCCGGGTTGGGCCTTGGACTGTTCGACGATCCGCAAGAAGAGATCTTCCAGGGTCGTGGTCGGATGGCCGACGGATTCGAGTTTTCCGCCGTGCTTGGCGATGACTTCGCGGATGTCGGCTTCGAGAGCGTCGCTCAGTTCCACGTCGCTCGCCTGGACTTCGACGCGGCGAACGTCTTCGAGCAACGACCGCACGCTTCCGAGTTCCTGCAAAACGCCAAAGTTGAGAATGGCAATGCGATCACAAACGTCCTGAACGTCTTCCAGCCGGTGGCTGCACATGATGATCGTCTTGCCTTCGTTCTTCAGGTCGACGATGAGGTTCTTCATCCATCGCGTCCCGGCAGGGTCGAGGCCGGAAGTCGGCTCGTCGAGGATCACGAGTTCCGGGTCGTTGATGAGAGCTTGGGCGAGCCCGATCCGCTGTCGCATCCCTTTTGAGTATTCCTTGAGAATGCGTTTCTTGTCGGCGTTCAGCCCGACGCGAGTGATGAGTTCATCGGCTCGGGACTGGCGAGTTTCGGGATCGAGGTCGAACAGGCGACCATAAAAGTCGAGCGTCTCTTCGGCGTTGAGGAAGCGATAGAGGTACGACTCTTCCGGGAGATAACCGATTTTTTCATTCTTCTTGACGTCGGCCCCGGATTGGCCGAACACGACGGCCTCTCCGTCGGAGGGGAACAACAAGCCCAACAGGAGTTTGATAGTCGTCGTCTTGCCCGAACCGTTCGGCCCGAGGAGGCCGAAAATCTCACCCCGATAAATTTCCAGGTTCAGAGCATTCAGGGCGACTTTCTTCGGGCGTCCCCAAAAGTCGCGATAAACCTTCGTCAATTTTCGTGTTTCGACAATGGCTTCGGAACTGGCCATTTGGGTGCCCCACTGTGTTTTCTGGTCGGTTTCACAAGAACCCGCCCCAAGATCGCCCGACGAGCGGCCTCACGATCCCGGCTGTTCACTAGAGAGAGTCGATGCTGAATCGGAGAAGCTAGACAATGGTACGCTGCGAAATTCGCAACGGTTCGCACGAAAATCACAGACTTCGTTGTGTGTTTCGCTTCGTCGGGACGCACTTCCAACAACGACGAACGAGAATTCGATGTGACTATCTTAGAACTTCAATTCTGGGCAAGCAAGAGGTCGGTTTTGCAAGATCACAGGAGAGAGATGAGTTACGGTCCGAATGTGCTGGCGGTGGGATTGATCAAATCACCAATCCTTCCCTTGTCTGAAAAATAACCAGCCCGTTCGTGTCCTATTTGTCGATGTAGGTGAGGTGAATTTCTCGGAAGTTTCTGCCGCCGGTTCCCGGTTCCGGAAATCAAGTCCTTGAGGTTTTTGGTCTCATTCCACGGCCTTACGACCGTGGCTAAAATCTAACGCCCCAAAGAAGACAACGCTGTGCGGCTCAAGAACAGCAGGCAGAACGCGACCAGAAACAATGCTATTCATTAAGCCAAAGCAACCACAATATTTCCGCTTCAGCCATCTCGAAAACCATCCGACAAGTCCAAGCTAACTCAACCCCTTCGCGATCGCGGCTTGGAGCGCCTCCAACGCTTCGACGCCAACGGAAAGCCGAATCAACCCTTCGGTGATTCCTTGTCGTTTCTTTTCGGCAGGGCTAATCTGTCGGTGCGAAGTCGACCACGGATGACTGAGCGTTGTAGTGACGTGCCCAAGTGACGGGCTGAACGGAATTTCGGGCACCGCTCGCAGAAAGCGGTTCACGGCGGCTCGACCACCCTTGAGTTCGAAGCACAGCATGTTGCCGAACTTGTTGTGCATCAATTCACCCACCAATTCGTGGTCGGGGTGACTTTCGAGACCGGGATAAATCACTCGTTCGACGCCGCCTTGTTCGGCCAACCACGGAGCCAATTCCTGGGCGGTTTGTGTGGCCTTCTCGGCGCGGACTTCCAACGTGAGTAACCCGCGTTCGCATTGCCAACAATCGAACGGATTGGCCGAGAATCCCCACGCCGACACGACCGCTCGAATCTGCATGCCCAGATCACCGACGCCGCAGAGCGCGCCAAGCGTCACGTCGCTATGGCCTCCCATCAACTTCGTCAAACTCTCCGTCACGAGGTGCGCCCCGAGTTCGAGCGGACGGCACAACACCGGCGTGGCAAACGTGTTGTCCACGAATAGCAGACACTTGTTGCGTTTCGCCAGCTTCGCCAGTTCTGGGATGTTCGGCATCCGCAAATGTGGATTCGAAAGCGTCTCGACGAGCAGCAACTTCGTGTTGTCTTCGAACGCCTCCTCGACGGCCTCCAGATCACCCGCATCGACGAACGTCGTTTCGATGCCGTATCGGCTCAATTCGTCTGCAAGAAGCTGCGTCGTTTTCCCGTACAACCGATGACTCGCAATAATTCTGTCTCCCTGTTCGGCAACGGCAAGAATCGCTGTGCTGATGGCCGCCATCCCGGAAGAACAGATCTGACACCATTCCGCCGATTCGAGCCTGGCAATCGCCTGTGCCAAGCTCTCGGCGTTGGGGTGCCCATCTCGGGCATAGAAGAAACCGTCCCTCTCGCCGTCCATGATCAGGTCGAGTGTGTCGAGGTCCGGAATCGTGTACACACTGGCGGTGTAAAGAGGCGAAACGAGGGGAGACGTTTGCCCAAGGGACGGAAACGCGGCTTTGGGTTCGGATTTCGGCACGGCTAACTCAACGATGGTTGAGGGAAAGTTGCTTTTCGCCCCGCGAGAAGATTTTCGTTCCAGACTTTTCGCGGAGCGAAAAGCAACTTTCCGACGAAAACTCAGGAGCCCTTCTTGCCCGCCTGGTTCGACGACTCGCGCGGGGCACCCACTTCGGCGAGTGGGGTGACCAAGTTCAAGATGTTCCCGAGCTGCCCGACACGCGCCCCATATCGATCCAGAAAATCTTGCAGAGCGTACTCATTATCAAGAGCCTCTTTGTCGTCGTTCTGGGCGAGTTCGTCTGCGAGCGATTCTAACACGACCCCGTAGGCGCGTTCCAAAGTCGGAAGGATCTCCCGACACGTTTGCGGCAGGTCAGGGAACTGGTTGTTCCACTTGTTAAGCATGTGCCGCCATCGGTTGGTAGGGTCTTGGGCGGCGGCCGTTGCTTGCAATTGGGCAAGGATTTGTTTCTGGACCTCAAGGATTTGCCTTTGGGACTCTAAAAGTTGGAGCAACAACTCGTTGTAGACGTTTCCATCATTCGTTCCTTGCGGTGGTTGGTTCGCCGAAACGGAAGCGGAATGGTAGGGAGAAATTTCAAATTGAGACCCCATGGAATCCCTCGACTCTTAATGTAGAGTTCCAAAAAATCAGTGTTTCTGAACACCTGTTCTGCACTTCGTGCAAACAGGTGTTCCGGTTTGGGTGGGCGGCACACCGATTGTGCTGTTATACCAACAATCCCATTTGCCGACAGTTATCTCGTCGGCGAAAATCTCTTGGGTTGCCAAGATTCTCCGGAAACCCAAATCGGCAAGTTTGACAGACAGAACCTGCCAAGGTACACAAAGTTCAACTTCCGTGCCAGTTCTTCCCACAAACGGATAGAACCAACCTGGAGAAGCCCCGGCTTGCGGCGACATCAGTGCCCCTTCGTCTGTGGGTCCCCTCGTCTGGATCGTATGCCGACTGCTCCAAAAAAGCATCGCCGTCTGAACTCAAGAATCCTAAAGCCGCTTGGTTGTGGAGCTTCCTGCGATGTGGAAGACTCAAAAAATCCGGACGGTTGGCCCCGCCTCGCGGGGTTCGTCGCCGGGAGTAACCACCCGATTCCAACCGTGTGGCCTGAGTTGGTGTGTTTCCAAGTCGTTGTGGGGGGACATTCGTGTGTGGAATTTCGTCCGCCATTTTGCTCAGTGCGATCTGCCTGGTTGTCCCTCTCGTAATCTGCGGATGGAGAGTGCCTGGGGGAGTTCAATTCGCATTATTTCGGGACGGCGGTGTTCTTCTTCCCGAAGCGAGTGCGGCGAAAACCACACGCCTCGTTGAATCTCCCCAGCGAACTATCGAAAACCGTTCAGCCCGCTTACGTCGTTCCGCCGGGCGACATTTTGTTGGTACAACCAACCAGTCTCGAGTTCCCCTTGCGTTTGCCCGCGGATCAACCCGTCATGCCAGACGGAACGATTTCCCTCGGTGAGTTCGGGAGCGTGGCTGGTTTGAATTTAGACGAAATTGCCCACCGATGCCAACAACGAATTCGGGCTCGTGACCCGGACCCGTTCCCAAGATTACGGCGAGGATCGTCTCCAAGGTGAGTAAAGTGTTCTAAGTCCTGAAACCGGTGAAAACTCCGGGAGCGTATCCGTTGGATGGAAGAGAACCTGTACTCGATGGCGTGTTGGCTGCGGGTGGTTTGTCGGATCGGGCTTCGACTCGAAACATCGTTCTTGCCCGCCCCACAGCTCCCGACGAGCCACGATCGGTTTATCCGGCCTGCTACGATCGAATCGTCCAACTCGGCAAGACCACTACGAACTACCAGCCCTTCCCGGGTATCGCATCTACGTGCCGGGTCAGACCTTCCTCGAAGAACTTTGCGGCCACCATCCCAAGAACGGGCCTTGTCGATCTGCTCGCCACGCAAGCAGCTGTCGATTCAGAAAAGTTTACCCC
>CAYYUU010000075.1:9569-13707 GCA_964474955.1 uncultured Alcaligenaceae bacterium
CAACGACTCGGCCCGTCGTCGAATTGTCTGTCGTCTGTTTGATCGTCACGGCCCGAGCCTCTACATATCTTGATCAGATTGAATGTGACAATTATTCAGTTTCTTTTTGCTTTCGGGTCGTGCAGCTGTTGCTCCACGGACTCGTTCCGGCACCCAATCCACGGTTATGATTCTGACGTAAATTCACTTGCCGCTCACACTCGCACGGAGCCAATCTCTCATGTTCGTCCATGAAGAACGGCGTATTTTGCGTTACCTCCGCGATCACCGAAGTTGTCAATTTTCCCAGATGCTGACGGCTTGCCTTCCGGGCACGCCTGCCCTCGATGGTCAGCGTCTGCTTCTCAATTTAGAATGGTTAGGGTACATCACAGTCTTTCCCGATCAAGAAGGAAATCCGCTCTTGATCCAAATCACGACGCGAGGCGATCGGGCTTCGGCATGAACGCGTGACACCAACTCCGAATCCACAGAACAAACAATCCATCACCGATACAAATCAGCGACCCACTCGCCATATCCGTTGAACATTTGTGTGGGATACGATTCACCCGTTCCGAGCATTTTCTCGCTCGCTTGGGACCATCGAGGATGGGGGACGTCCGGGTTTACGTTCGACTCGAATGGGTACTCGCGAGGTTGGAGTTCGTTCCAAAATGTTCTCGGCTGATCCCTCGTGAACTCGATTCGAACGATCGATTTGCCACTCTTGTAACCATACTTCCACGGAACGACGAGTCGGATGGGGGCCCCATTCTGTTTCAACAGAGGATGCCCATACATGCCCGTCGCGATGAACGCCAACGGGTTGGTCGCTTCGGCCAACGTTAACCCTTCGGTGTAGGGCCAGGGAAAGTGCAACATTCTCTGGCGAGTCGCGGCTTCCGGGTCGAGGAACGAGACGAATTTGACGAATCTCGCTTCGGGAAGTGGATCGGCGGCTCGGACGAGTTCGGCGAGCGGAAAGCCGGTCCACGGCACCACCATCGCCCAAGTCTCTACACAACGATGGCGGTAAATTCGTTCTTCGAGCGTGAATGTGTTGTAGATCGAATCCATGTCGTACGTTCGGCGATTCCGAACGGCCCCGGTGACTTCGATGGTCCAGGGATTGGTCTGGAAATCTTCGACGTAGCGGAACACATCCTTGCCGCCGGTGAATTCGTAAAAATTACAGTGGCGAGCGACCTCGGCCTCTGCCGTGATGGGACGGTCCACCGCTGCGAATCTCGGATTCGCAGGAGCCGGATAACTTGGATGCTGCCCGTCCTCGGTTCGACCCGCAGAAAGAACTTGCGCGTCCGTCCCACGACGAAACACATACCACCACGATCCTCCCACTACGGCGACTCCCGCCGCGACTCCCGCCGCCCCGAGCCAAGAACGCCGAGACATTCTCCTGGCTTCGGGATTTGAGGGCGTGACTTGATTCGCTTCTGCGGTTTTGGCATCTTCCGCAGGTGGCAAGTTGTCTGCCGCTCCGCCGGCTTTCCGCTGCTTCGCAGCAAAAGCCGGCTCCGCTCTGGGTCTTTCTCCCGAGTTCACAATTTCTTCGGGGGTGATCTCTTTTTCTGGCGAGTTCCAGTTCGAAGACATATGGCGAGTTCTCCCGTTGTGAGATCGCTCCAGGAATTGGATTTGGATGGGAACGTTGTCGTGAGTTCCAGGAACTCTGGGTTCGTTTTTGGACGTCCAGGTTCCAGCGCATTATATCTGAACTAGGACAAGGGGAGAGCCTTTGCGTCTTCGGACTTCGGAACGCGCCGCCCTTGTCTCTGCCAGTTCTACGAACCCAGTCCTATTTTGGTTGGCTGCGGTCCGAACAACAGCACTTTGACAAAAGGAGCCAACACCACTCATGCCCTCGGATCGCTCCGTCCCTTCTTATTCTCCAAACCCATTACGGTGGTTTCCGGAATTTCTGCGGCTTGGCCGCCGTCGCTTCCGCATCCACGGGGGAATTCTCGGTGCATCGGTGCTCGTTGGCGTCGTCGCCGGTTTAGCGGCTGTCGTGTTTTCGGTCGCGTGTAACATCGTGGTGCATTTTTGCATGGACGGATTAGTGGGGTTGCACGAGACACATCCGCCCGCGATGGAGAAACACGTCAGCGAGACGATTGGATTTCGTCACCCGGAATTACCCGGAGCTTCGCCCCAACACAAAACCAATCCGCCGGATCAAAAACCTCAACGGCCCGACGTCGAACACAAAGAGCCACTCGATCAGAATTTTCGTTGGCCAGGATTTTTCTCCTGGTTCCCATACCAATCGACATTCGTCCCTTGGATGCTCCTTATCGTTCCGACGATTGGTGGCCTGATCAGCGGCATTCTCGTCTACACAATTGCACCGGAAGCCGAAGGCCACGGGACCGATGGAGCCATCGCGAGTTTTCACCACAAACAAGGTTACGTGAGTCCGAAGGTGTCGCTCGTAAAAATTGTGGCCAGTGCGCTGACGATCGGTTCGGGGGGCTCGGGCGGAAGGGAAGGCCCGATCGCTCAGATCGGCGCGGGTTTTGGCTCGATGCTCGCTAGGTGGTTCCGGATGCCGCCTTCGGCGTGCCGTGTGCTACTTGCCGCGGGAGTCGGCGCGGGCGTTGCGGCCATCTTTCGGGCTCCTCTTGCCGGAGCGTTATTCGCCGCCGAAGTGTTGTATCGTTCACCGGATTTTGAATCCGAAGTCATCATTCCGACCGGCATGGCGAGCGTCGTGGCGTATTGCACGTTCGGGCTTTTCTTCGGCTGGGAACCGTTATTCCACACGCCTACGTTTCAGTTCGACAACCCGATTCATCTGGTCTTCTACTCGATCTTGGCCGTCGTCATGGCAATCCTGGCGATGGTCTACACCCGGACGCTGCACGGCGTCGTTCTCTTGTTTCGACGGCTCCCCGGGAAACCTCACTATCGGCCCGCCATCGGCGGATTTCTCACTGGACTCGTTGGGCTCGGGTTGTACCTCGGTTGGGAACTCGTGACGGGCAAGTCCGAGCAAGGACTTCTTTCGGTCATGTCGTTCGGCTACGGCATCTTACAGGAATCGTTTACTTTGAGTCCTCAAGGGCACGTCTTTGACGGCTTGATGAGTCAGGGCTTGTACGTCGCGTTGATCCTCACGGCGGTGGCCGTGGGCAAGATCGTCACGACGAGCCTGACGATTGGCAGCGGCGGTTCGGGAGGAGTGTTCGGCCCGTCGATGGTCATCGGTGGATGTGCCGGGGGTGCTCTCGGGTTGGTCTTTGAGACGATTTTTCACGACTTTCCCCCCGGTTCCATTCCTTCCCTCGCGGCCTGTATCATCGTCGGCATGGCGGGGTTCTTCGCGGCGGCGGGGAAGGTTCCGCTTTCGACGTTGATCATCGTGTGCGAAATGACCGGCGGATATTTCTTGCTGCTGCCGGCCCTCTGGGTTTGCACGATTGCCTACATGATTTCCGACGAGCGTTCTCTCTACGAATCTCAGGTCGAAAATCGCTCGCGTTCGCCAGCCCACAAGGGCGAGTACGTGAAGGAGGTTCTGACGGGTTTGCAAGTCAGCCAATTCTTGAAACCGCACTCCGCCGACATCCTAGTCCATCCCGACGATTCGTTGTCGGCGGTGGCCGAGAAGCTCAGCGATTCCCCATATTTCGTCCTTCCGGTCGTGAGTGGGGAAAACAACAATCTCCTGGGCGTCGTGATCCTCAACGAGGTGCATCTCGCGACGCAATCCCCGTACGCGAAAGACATGATTCTCGCGACCGACTTAATGCGGACCGTGCGGTCTCCCCTGAAACCGACCGACACGCTCGATTACGCCCAGGAAGTATTTGTCGAAAACGACCTTCCGGCCTTGCCCGTCGTCAACAATGAGAACCAGGTGATTGGCATCGTCAAGCGTTCGGATTTATCGCGAATCTATCTCCGACACGTTCACGGCGGGAACTGACCGCGGCGCGACTGGCACAGAAACTTTGTCCTTTCTCTGTACACTCCGCGAGCCCACAGACATAATTGAACTCTTGGGCATGGCGAAAAAAGAGATGTTTGCTTGCCGTGTTTCTGATGAGTTTTGCTGCCCAAAATCGGTAATGTCAGGAATAGATACAAGACTGAAGCGCGATCGAAGAAGTTTTATGGCATTCTCTCGCCCAAC
>CAYYUU010000076.1:0-13705 GCA_964474955.1 uncultured Alcaligenaceae bacterium
AGCAAGATGCGACGAGGCGGTTACCGGAGAGTAGAAGCGCATAGCACACAATTGCATGAGGTGAGAAAACTTCCGCAGCGAGAGTAAAGAAGCGGGGCCGAGCTAACTTACCCGGCCCGGTGGGTTAAGCACTCGGCATCGTATAAATCCGCACCTTATTATCATAAAACGCAATCGCGATCTGCTGCCCATCCCGATGAATGTGCAAATCCCTCGCGACGTTCGGCAGACGAACTTCTGCGAATGCTTGTGCATTGTCGGCTCGCCAGAAACACATTTTTCCACCCGAGCCTCCACAGGCTCCCGCCAGGAAACCCGAGGTGTGGAAGTCCACTCCCCAGGCAGTCCCGCGGAAATTCTGCCTCGGCTGTAACAGATGGCGGCGTTGCCCGTTCTCCCAGTTGAACAGAACAACAGCAGGTTTCCCAACTCCCGCGAATGCATTCGTCACGCCGGTGATTCCAGCACACGCCAAAAGCGTTCCGTCACGGTTGAACGCGATACTCCGCGTCCCGCCGATCGTGGCTCGGAACGTTCGATCGTATTTCGCCAAGACCGTCGCATCGAGCGTTCGGACCTCGCGGCCATTGGCGTATTCCCACTGCTTGACGTTCCCTTGGAGATCGCCTGAGACCAAGTGCGTTCCGCGAGGATGAAACGCAACTTTATAGACGTGGCTGTTGTGCCCCTCCAACGTCCGAACAAGAGTACCGTCCGCCGCATTCCAAATCTTGACAAGGTTGTCGTTTCCGCACGTCGCGAGGTGTCTTCCATCAGAGCTGACGGCAACACCTCGACACCATCCGTCGTGGGCTTCGACTGTGCGGATCGGCCTAGGATTGGCGTCGGCGACGGGCCACCAAATGAGCTTGCCGTGGTAGTCGGCACTGACCATTTCGTAGTTTTCACCATTACGGACAAAGGCAATCGCACGAACCCAGCTCCGGTGACCGGCGAGGCTCGTCTTCCGGTCATTCGTCAGGTCCCAACGTTGGATCGCGGGATCTTGACCGCCCGCGAAAACATAGCGTCCGGTCGGATCAAACCGGCATGAGAAAAATGGTTGGTTGTGCGAGAGCGTCTTGGTCACACTCGCACGAGCTGGGTTGACGTTTCCGGCGTTTCCTCGGAGGTAGAAAAAACTCACGAAAGCACCTCCCGGATTGGCGTGGCGTCTGGGTCCGCCATCGGGATCGGACGGCGCTCGACATAGTGGTTGCGATTGGGGTTGAAGCCGAGTGCCCGGAAATACGTGTGGAACAAGTGGCCGGCGTGAACTTGGCCGTGGGTGACAGCGGTGCCGGTTGCGTTCGTTCGACCGACGACCGTTCCCCCACGGACACCGCATCCTGCCATCGCAATGGACCACGCGCGAGACCAATGATCGCGACCCATACGCTGGTTGATTCGCGGGGTCCGGCCAAACTCCGACATGACGATTACGAGCGTGCTGTCGAGCATTCCGCTATCTTCGAGGTCTTGCAACAGAACCGCGAACGTCTTGTCGAACTCGCCCATCTGCTCGATGTGGAAGTCGAAATTTTCGTGGTGAGTGTCGTAATTACTGTGAGTGACTTTACAGAACGTGACGCCGTTTTCCAATAGGTGGCGGGCCAACAAACAGTGACGCCCGAAATCGTGATTGCCATATCGGTCGCGTTGGCGTTGCTCAATCCGGCTCACGTCGAAAAGATTTCGCCGACGAATAATCTGTGCTGCCTGGTCATAAGAATACGTGTAGGCTTCCGTGTCGGCAGTCCTTCGACCGCGCTGAAATCGTTGGTTGATTTGGTTTCGTAGGGCGTTTCGGTCCTGATCCATTCTTCGCGTCAAGTCGCCCGGCGGGAGCAGATTAGCAGGCGGGTTTCCGTCGGCCAAAGTCACGGACGCGTACCGCGGTCCCAGAAACGCGGCATCCCGTCGGTTAAATCCGCTCGAACCCCGTGGCGTGACATGTATGTAACCGGGCAGCGGATTGCGTTCGGACGAAGTCAACTTGGCGACAACGCAGCCAAGATGCGGATACTTTTCGGCGGGGCTGTCGCGCCGACCAGTTTGCATGAAGTACGCGCCCTTACCGTGATTGTTCTCGGCGGTGTTGATACTCCGAACGATGGCGAGCTTGTCCATCTGCTGGGCCGTGTACGGCAGAAGTTCGGAGACATGAACTCCAGTTACATTTGTCGGGATCGCTCGGAACGGTCCGCCGGTCGTCGCGCCCGGCTTCGGATCCCAACTTTCGAGTTGGCTCACGCCACCAGCCAGGAAGATCAATAACACACGCTTTTGTTGCTGCTGAAGTTGCTCAGCAGCGGCGGGAGTGATCAACTCGCCAAAGCCAAGGGCGGCTGTCCCAGCCGCAACTCCGCCCAAGAAATGGCGACGCGAAAACAGATGTTCTCGCGTATTGCAAGACGAATTTGGTTTCATGGTTTCCCCCCGGAGAACTCAGAATGGTGATTTGGATTTTAGAAAAGTAGCAGGCACACTCCGTGTGCCGTTGCATTTTGTTTTTTTTCGTAGGCACACTCCGTGTGCCGTTGTCTTTGTTTTTGTTTTGTTTTGGAGTGCGGCAGCTCGCTGCCGCTTTGGTATTTTCTTTGTCCTCGCTCGCGCTTCGGGTTGGTATGTTTTGGAGTGCGGCAGCTCGCTATCGCCTTCGTATTTTCCGATTTCTCGCTTGCGCTTCGGATTGGTATGTTTTGGTCCCGAGTGCGCTCAATCACGGATCTTCCTAATCAACATCCGACAATCATTTCTTTCGCGTTCCGAGTTAATGATTAAATCGAAACTCTGCTGAAGCAATCAACGCCCACGCAATTTCTTGAAACGCCTGTGCTCGGTTCTTCCCATTTCGTGCCAAGAATTCGGCAACGTATTGTTTCTCAGCGTTCGTGGGCTTCCGAGTGAGCACGCTCAAGAACAACTCTTCGGCGATGGCGTCATTTGTTTTCAACTGCAACAGCCGATGTGTAAGGGTGCCTGTTCGCGGGGTGAGCCAGCCACGGATCGTGGAGCCATTCCGCATGAACAGAGTTTGGTCGAGCGTCGCCTGAAAGCCCAAGTCCGCCGGGTCGCCTGGTTGTCCGCCGAAGGTTCGAACGAACGGAACGACGTTGCGAGCGAGTCGCGTACGGACCCCTTTTTCGTTCGCCTTTTTCCCAAGCCGAGCGAGTTCGACGTCGGTCAGTCCGGTCGCTTGCATGGTGGCCCACGCGAGTTGCTCCGGTGACAACGGTCGCAGCTGCGCCAGCCCAAACGTATCGTCAGCCGGAATCTTCTTCCCCTTCGGCATTTGGCTTGATCGCTGATATGTCTTGCTCAATACGATTTGTTTCACGAATGCCTTAATGTCGAACTTCGTGGCCGCGAATTCATCGGCGAGGACGTCGAGCAATTTCGGATGGGACGGCGGGTTGGCTGGATGGTCGAAGTCGACCGGATGGACGATTCCTCGCCCGATCAACAGAGCCCAAAATCGGTTTGCGGCTGCCCGTCGGAATCGAACGTTCTCTTTGTTGGCGAGGAGCTTTGAGATTTGATCTCGGCGGCTGAACTTCGGAACCCCACCCTGTCGTTTACTCGGAGCCTTGACATAGAGTTTGTCTTTCGGAAGTTTCGGCTCGTCGACTGGTTTTCCTTCGGGCAATCGCGGTCCGGTCGATTTCTTCACGGTCGGGTTGAAGACCGATTCGAACTTCACCTCGCCAATCGCCTTTTCCGCATACACAGATCGCTTGAGCGATCGGTCGTTGAAGACGTAGCCTCGATTATAGAACGCATAGATCCCGTAGTAATGATCCATCCGATAGGCTTTTACCATCGGATGGTCGTGGCACTGGGCACATTGCAAGTTCATGCCAAGAAACAACCGGCTCACGTCTTTGGTGATTTGGTGCGGTTCGCCATTGCGAGCAAGGTAGAACTTGGACGGGGCGATCGAATCCTTCTCGAACCCATCCGCCGAGAGAATCTCGCTCACGAGTTCGTCATACGGTTTATTCTTGTGGAAGGATGCACGGAGATACCCACGCCAAGCGTTTTGGCTCACGAGCCTGTCCGCTCGCCGCTCTATGAGCATCACGTCAAACACGTCGGCCATGTGATAGCCGAATTTTTCACTTGCCAATAGCGTATCGATTAGTTTTTCGCGTTTGTTCGGCGACTTATCGTTCAAAAACTTTCGGGCTTCCGCCGCGCTCGGAATGGTCCCCGTCAAATCGAGATAAATACGCCGCAAGAATTCTTCGTCAGATGCTAGAGGAGCCGCGATCTGCGAGAAGTCCGGAGTCTTGGCATCGACGAGTTCATCCATGCGTTGGTGTAGTGGTTTGTCGGCAGCAGATGCACGTTCACCAGCGAACGCAAACAGCACGAGAGCGCAAACGCAGATCGGGAGAGAAAGTTGTTTCGTCATATTTACCGTTCCAGCAGGTCGAGGCGGAAGGATTGAGAAATGTCGGAGCGGGTGGGACGGAATGTGGCCCCGACTTGGTTAGGCTGCGTGGAAAGTTTGAATGTATTAATGATCCCCCGCAGGCGGAGGTTCGTCAAGTCGAAAGTGACGCGGATTAATAGCCTGCCGCGGCTCCACTGCGTCGTTTGTCGGCGACACCAAGGAACGTTCCCGTCTTCGGATTTACCCAAATCGTGTGGGCGTCACCTTGGCCAAGGTTGGAAAGCACCTTGTGCCCCATCTTCTTGAGCTTGGTGGTCAACCGTGGATATTTCGATGTTCCTTCGAAAAGGACAACGTCGGGGAACCACTGATGATGCAAACGAGGTAGATCGACAGCTTCGCGGGGCGACATCTGGAACTCCAACACGTTGAGCGTCACGCATAGAACCGTGTTGATGATCGTCCGCCCGCCCGGACTCCCTGTAATGAGGCGGACCTTGCCGTCCTTCGCGACGATGATCGGGCACTGCGAACTGAGCATTCGTTTGCCGGGGGCAATCAAGTTGGCCTTCGTCCCGATTCGGCCTTTCGTGTCGGTGTGGCCCGGAAGCCAGTTGAAATCACCCATTTCGTTATTCAGTAGGAAACCCGCTCCCTTCACCACGACGCGAGCGCCATAACTTCGTTCGAGCGTGTAGGTATTGGAGACCCCCATTCCGTTTTTATCGATGACCGAGAAGTGAGTCGTTGAAGTACCGCCCTTGGCGAGCTTGATCTCTTTCGCGATGGCTTCGCTCGGCGTCGCCTTCTTGAGGTCGATCGTCTTTGCGACCTTGTCGGCGTAAGCTTGAGTAGTGAGGAATTTCGGAATCTTGACGAAGTCCGGATCGCCCAGAAATCTCGCCCGGTCGTAGTAAGCGCGTCGCATGGCTTCGATCATGACGTGGTTGGTTTTCGTAGTCCAACGGCCCGATTTCCGGAGTTCGAAATTCTTGAGAATGTTCAACATCTCCACGAGACAAGTCCCGCCAGAACTCGGAGGCGGAGCACCATAAACGTCGTGCCCGCGAAACTTGCCATGCACGGGTTCTTGAATCTGGGCTTCGTATTTCGCCAAGTCTTCGAGCGAGATGATCCCCCCGCCGCGTTTCATTTCGGCAACAATTTGTTTCGCGATCTTTCCTTTGTAAAAAGCGTCTGGTCCTTCCTCGGCGATCAGCGAGAGCGTCGCAGCTAGTTCCGGGAGCTTGAGGAGATCGCCCTTCTTCCATTTCTTGCGATTAGGCCTTCCGTAGACTCGCTGAAACTCTTTGAATCCTTTCGCTCGGGGGAGAATGAAATTCAGAGAGTTCACGACCCGTTTGTCGAGTCGGAAACCATCCTTCGCCAGTTTCACTGCAGGCGTGACGAGAGTTTTCCAGGGGAGTTTGCCATATTTCTTGTGAGCGAGTGCTAGACCGCGAACAGTTCCTGGCACACCGACGACGAGGTGACCAAACCGGCTCGAGTCTTTGTCGAACATCGTTCTTGTGGATTTGAGCGGCGCCTTCTCGCGATATTGAACCACGACCGGCTTTCCCTTCGGAGGGTGGATTACCATAAATCCCCCGCCGCCGATGTTCCCGGCCTCGGGAAACGTTACGGCCAAAGTGAACGCCGTCGCGACGGCTGCGTCGACGGCATTGCCGCCTTTTTTCAGGATGGACACGCCCACGTTGGAGGCGTCTTCGGAAACAGAAACGACAACACCGTTTTTGGATTCAATCGTTGGCGTTGGAGCTGACAGGACAGGAAGGGGAATCAACCCAAACATGCCCAGGGTCGTGAACGAAATTAACATTGCGAAGGTTCGTTGCATGATGACCCCGGGTCGGATTCTGGCAATGGACCGTAGGACAGGTTAAAAACCTGTCCAAGAAAGATAGGACAGGAATTTACCCTGTCCTACGGACTAAGTTACTACTTCGCTTGCGCCGTTTGTTTCGGTTCCTTCGCCTTTTTCGGAACTGTTGGTTGGTCCGCTTTCATTTTCTCCCGACCAATCTCCGCTCCCTGCTCGAGCCAATTTTGGAACGCCTGGATGTCGTTGATGGCTCCGTCGACGTAACGCTGTCCGTTGGGTGCGATGATTTCTCCCTTGGGATACCCGTCTTTTGTGAAAGGTTCTTTTGGGTCGGGCCGGAACAAGACATAAGAGGGCAGGGCAGGGGTCGCCAGTTTTCGCTGCCATCTGACGTTTCGATTGGCTTCCTCCTTGGCCTTGGAGGGGGAGAAGCCTACCTTTGGAACCGTGTCTGTATAAAGTTGGACGCCCACGAATTGATCCAGTCGTTTGCGAACGTCTGGCCGCGAGAAAACATTCTTCTCGTTCAGCCGACAATTTGCACAGTTTTGCCCCGTGAAATCCAGGAACATTGGACGGCCTTCTCGGAGAGCCTGTTTCCGGGCCTCTTCGTAATCTTTCGTCCATTCGGAGTCAGATGTTGTTGATCCACCTCCGGTATTGAACGGCTTGAAGTTTTGAGGAAGAATTGCTTCCACTGTACTTCCGACGATCCCCGCCGGCGTCCGACCAAGTAGCATTGGCATCATCAGCATGGCAAGTCCCAAGAAGATGGAGCCGAAGAACATACGTATCACGCCAACACGATCTTGTACGTCATCATGCGGGAGTCGAAACAGACCAATGAGGTACACGCCACAAAGTCCGGATAGGACGATCCAAGAAATCAAAACTGTGTCGTACGTAAAAATTAGTGGATCGCCGGGGAACCAGTAGGCGTCGGCCAGAGACAAAAATTTGAGTGCGGCGGCCAGCTCGACAAAACCCATCGAAACCTTGATCGTGTTGAGCCAACCTCCGCTCTTGGGGAGTGTTTTGAGCAGCGCTGGGAAGAGGGCCAACAAGAAAAATGGCAGAGCAAACACGAACGCATACGTCATCGCGCCGACGATCAGGTGCAACAAACTGATCCCCTCTTGGCCAGTTCCGGCGTACCCCGCCACCAACAAACCCAGGAATGGACCGGTACAAGAAAAACTTGTGATCGTGAACGTTAGTGCCATGAATACCGCGCCGATCAACCCGCCTTGGCCTTCCCGAGAAGCCGTGTACTTCACCATGAACGAGGGGAGTTCCAACTCGTAGAGGCCGAACAGGCTTAACGCAAAAAAGATCAACACGAACCCGAGGAGTAGGTTGAACCACCAAGCCGCGGCCAACCAAATGGCAAAGCTCAGGAAAAAGATGATGACGATCGAAAGCACCCCAAAAATCGTCCCCGAATAGACGCTCGCCATCAGAGGCCCGTTATAGGTTTTGCTCTCCGATTGCTTCAGGAAGAAATTCACGGTGACGGGGATCATCGGAAAGACACACGGCGTCAGGAGCATCAGAACCGCCCCGGCAGCGGCCCATCCCATTAATGTGAGCAGACCCATCTGGGATTTTTTCTTGTCTGGCGTGGTCCGGGCCGCGTCGGCTCGTTTCTTCTGTTCTTCGATTTGGGCTTTCAGGTCTCCCGAGAGTTTCTTGGCTTCCTGGTTTAGCACGACAATGTTGAAAAGGTGCACATGGGACTTGCCTTGGTAGCACCTTCCGGGCTCACAGACTTGGGACTTGATGACCAAGGCGGCGGGAATCACTCCCGGTTCTGCCTTCGGTGAGACTCGTAATTTCACCTCGTAGGTCACCGGTGATTTGGGAAGAATGTAGTAGTCCTTCCCGAGCAACTCGTCCTTTTTCAGTTTCGGTTCGGGTTCCCGGATGAGGACTGTTTCGACTTTGCTCTGGAATCGTTTCGCAGCCGCCTCTTCTCCGACTGACGACTCGCTTTCGGCGAAGTAAAACAAGAATTCGGTTTTTGCCTGGATCTTGTCATTCACCCAATGCTCTTCTGCAGCCGGGAAGGTGTAATACTTCTCCTCCGGCAATTTGGCTTTGACTGTAAGAGTGATGACTTCACCCGGCGCGACTCGCTGTTTGTCGAACTGGGGGGCATACGTTATTCGTTTCTCGAAATCGGATCCTTCTTCCGTCTCCTTGACCTTTACATAGGTCTCGAATTTTGGGAGATCTACCGGCTTGATTTTCTGTGTTGCTTTCGTGGGCGGGGGATCGTTTTGATTGGTACTCGTCCCTTGAATTTCTCGCTTCAACTTGGCATCCGCTTCGGCGAGTTGTTTTTGAATGGCTTTCTTGAGATCCGTCTTCAGGTCCCTCACCGCTTCCTTGAGGTCCTTGCGGAGTTCGACTGACAAGCCCTTGATGGCTCTGTCGATTCGCGAGGCGAGTTTGGGAGAAAGGACTTGCGGGGCACCAGATTGAAGCCGGAACTTCTCCGCAAATGGATTCGTCGTGTCGGCCTTCGCGACTTTCTTTGTTGCTTCCGCGACAATCTTGTTTTTGATGTCGAAAGGATTTCCTGTGTCCTGGGGAGTCGCTGACAACTCGAATTTCTTCGCAAACGGGTTGTTCGTTTCGCCTTTTTTGGCAGCATCATCGAGCTTATTAGCGCGAGAGAAGGGGTTCGGTTTCTGATCTTGGGCCCGGGTGGTGGGAAAGCTCCCTATGAGGAGGTAAAGGCCGCAGAGCAGAAGCCCCGACCCCATCAAGAAACGCATCTTCGACATGTTGTAGCTTCTCCTCGGGTAGAGCCGAATCGGATGGCCCTAGAGAATTGATCGGAATGATGAGTGGAAGGAACCCACGTACCTCGCCAAGTGCCTTCCACTCCTCACGTTGATTATTTCTTGTTCTTCTTCTCACGGAAGGCCGCCGGGACTTCGACGCCCCGTAACGGCAGCGTCCGGATCGTCCGGTTATTGATATCGACGACGCGAATCCGGTGGCTATTCGTGTCGGCAATGTAGAGCTTGTTACCTACGAAGCTCGAACCACCCGGTTCGTTGAAGAGCGGTCCCTTTTCGCCTTTGGGTGGCATCAACTTCATTGTCTTACAAACGCGAGTCTCTGGGTCGAGCGTCTTCAGTTTACTATTGTAGGTATCGACGACGTACAAAGTCCCTTTGCGGTAACTGACTCCCAGGGCGTGTTGCAACAGAACCTCGTCACCCTTACCGTCCTTGTCCCCGTTATCGAATAGGCCCGTCCCGACGATCGTTTTGACTTTCATCTCGTTCGTGAGCACCGGGAAACCGTTGGCCTTGTATTTTTTGGCGATCGGAAGTTGGCGGATGGAACTCGTTTCGCTGTCCGCGACGTAAAGCAATCTTCCGTCCGTCGTCAACCCGCTTGGCTGCGCAAATCGCGATTCGTCGAACGCTCCATCCACGATGTTCTCGCCGCCGTCGCCCGCGTACGGAGCGAGATTTTTCTGGGTAGGATCAAACGTCCAAATCTGGTGATGGCCGGCCATCGCGACGAAGATTTTTCCATCGATGTGGAGCAAATCCCACGGGCTATTCATGGGTATTTTCTTCGCCGGCCCGGCAGTGAACCGATCTCGAAAGTCCTTCGCCTGTTTGCCCGTTCCCGCCACCGTCGTGACCGTTTTTTTCTTCAGGTCGAGGGCGCGAATGACGTGGTTGTTCCGGTCCGCAACGTAGAGAATGTTGCCGACACGCGTCATTCCTTGCGGGTCGCTGAATTGTGCCTTGGCGAAAGGTCCGTCCATGAGTCCTTCCTTCCCCGAGCCTACTGCCGTCATCTGTTTTCCGTCCAGGTCCGTAATGACGACGCGGTGGTGGGTGCTATCGGCGATGAAAAGTCGGCCGAGTTCCCCGTCGGCTAGGATTTTCCCAGGAAAATACAATGGCGTCGCTGCTGGAGATTCTCGGCGGCGTTCGAGTTGGAACGGCAGCGGCTTGGTCTTGAGCATCTTTCTAGGGCGGTACTTTTTGATGAGCTTGTCTATGTGTTCTTCGAACAACTTGAAGTCCGCTTCTCCCGAGGCGTAGCCGACGACGTTTCCTTCCGGGTCGATCAACACAAGCGTGGGCCACGCGCGAACGCCGTACCGTCGCCAAATCTTCATGTCGGCGTCGTTGACGACTGGATGTTTGATGCCGTAGCGGAGCACGGCCTTACGGATGCTCTCCGTTTTTTTCTCGTTCGGAAATTTGGGGCTGTGGATGCCGAGGACGACGAGCAACGCTCCATATTTTTTCTCAAGTTTCGCGAGTGTTGGGAGCGAATGGATGCAGTTGATGCAGCAGAGCGTCCAGAAGTCCAGTATGACGATACGCCCACGTAGTTGCTTCAACGTGATTGGGTTTTTGGTGTTTAGCCACCCTTTTCCGCCCTTCAAGTTCGGGGCTTGGTTGGGGTTGGCTTTTTCCCCTTTCTCTTGCTCCGCGGGAGCTGACGCTCGTTGCGTGTTCGGCAAAAGACCGATGGTCCATGCGTGAACGAGGGGGAGGCACAAGGCCGACATGGAAATGAGCAAAAGGCCGATGACCGAACACCAGACTATCTTGGAGCGCCAGAGTGGTCGGCGGCTAGTTCCTTGGGCTTCCATGGACTCTTTCTCCTCTGAGGGGTTTAGACTCCCGGGTCGTAGACTCGTCGTGAGTGGGGAGGGAACTTGGAGGCGTGGGCGTTCGCAAGGGGGGCACGCGCTAGGGTCATTACGAATCGTTATCATACACGCCGTCCTTTGGGAAGCAAACGGGGATTTGGTGTTGGTGGCGTTCGGCTGCCGGGAAGAGGAACTCTCGCGTGGGCCGGTTTCAAATGCCAACCGACATCTCCACGAATGTTCCCTCGCTGCTCCGAAACCGAGAATCGAGTTGACCATTTGTTTTTATGGCTTTAACGTGACAAACAACGACACCTCACCATTCGAAATGACAGTGGTGAGATTTCCAAATAGGGCAGAAGGCAGCCATGTCGACCGCAAACGAAGAACCCAAACAACCATCTACGCCACAACAACAAGACGCTTCTGAGGCGAAGCCCAAACCAGATCAGGACTCGCAAGAACACGCGCACGCCGAGCAATCGAGCGCATCGGAAACGGAAGACTCTGCGGAATCTCAGGCCGAAACTTCTGCCGAAAAAGCCTCCGACCCGCAAGAAACTCCCACTCCGGCTTCGCAACCATCGCCCAACGTCCTCATCGGCTTGCTATTCCTTTTGGCATTTTTTCAGAGTTGCTTTGCCGTCAGGAATTCCGATTTCTGGTTGCATCTCGCGACCGGAAGGCACCTCCTCTCGTACAGTACGCAAGTCGGCGTCGATCCGTTCGGGTATTTGTCCGAGGGCGTCGTTTGGGTGAATCATTGCTGGCTGTATGACCTCGTGCTCTACCTATCCTATTCCGCGCTGGGTAGTGGAATCGTTGTAGTGAAAGGACTCATCGTCGTTGGCGTGGTTGGCGTTTGCCTGCTGACCCGGCAAAAGAGCCATCCCTTTGTGTTCGGCGTGTTCGGTGTGTTTTTGAGCGTTCTGGCGATGGGGCCGTGGCTGGCGGTCGGCCCGATTCTTTGTTCCATGGTCTTCACCGCGCTGACGCTCTACCTATTGTTGGTGTGGTCGGAAGAAGACCGAAAGCGGCTTTGGTGGCTCGTTCCGTTGACCGTCTTATGGGCGAATTGTGATGACTGGTATGTCGTCAGTCCGCTCATGGTCCTTTTTGCTCTGTTCGGAGAGTGGATTCGGACACGTCGTTTGCAATTCTCCCAAGAAACCACAAGTCACAGCGACCAGCAAAAGGAACCATCGGAGAAATCCGTCGCAGTTTCGGAATCGACATCGACCAGCGAACCAACTCGGCTTCGCACACTTTGTTGGGTGACGCTGGCGTGTTTCGCAGCCTGTCTGTGTACGCCGTATCTTCATCGTGGCCTGACTTTGCCCTCGGAATTGGCGTATTTAATGGCAGGCGTCGAAGGGCTTTGTCCTCCGGGGTTCGGAGACGACGGACTCGCCCTTCGCGAGTTGGTCGGGGCCAAAGTGACTCAACTTCCTGGGATGCAAGGATGGCCGGGAACGCGAGATAGTGGAATGGCGGGGCGCATTACTGCAAGGCTGGACGTGCCAGCGATTGCCTTGTATTTGCTCGCGATTGGTGGTCTGCTCTCGTTCGGTGCCCACGTGTTGTTGGATCGCGAAGAAGGCAACAACGATCCCATCTGGACGCGGTTGTTCCTTTGGCTCGTTGGCTTTGGATTGGCTTTTGCAATCCCGCGATTGACGCCGCTTTTTGCTGTGGTGGGGGGCCCGATCATGGCCTGGAACTTGGTCGAGTTTTTCCGTCGTGCCGGGAATCCGATTCCTTTGCCGGTGACTCTGGCTGGTCGGGCTTTGCTATACGTTGGGATCGGAGTCTCTATCGTCCTGACTTGGCCCGGTTGGATTCGTGGCGGCTTTGGAAATGCCAATTCGTACTACCGAGTGGCTTGGAGTGTCGTGCCCGATCCTTCGCTACGCGATGCGGCGATTGCCTGCGGAGAAGGCGAGCACAGGCTGGGGTATCAAATCCGCGTCTGCAATGACAATCCCGACTTTGCGTGTTACTGCGCTTACTTTGCGCCGAATGTCTGGTGTGCCTATGACTATCGTTTTGGACTCGTGAGGGAGGACGCCGAAAAACTCAAGAAGGTCCGCGAAGCGATGCGGAGCACAAGACAGACTGGGATGACAAAGAAGACGAGAGAGTTTCTCAAGTCAACGTTCCAAGAGTTTGACGTCACACATGTGGTCTGGTCGAACGTCCATTTGAACGACCAGGCTTGGACGGCTTCGATTTACGTGGCTCAGTTTCCCGAAAATTGGAATTTGCTCCAGGGGGACGGAAAAACCATCGTTTTCGAATATCATCCGAGGGAAGACCCGTTGTACATCCGGCCTGGACAAGATTGGACGTCTAAGGCGTTCATTGATCGCGGCTCCGAATTCTTCATCGATGCGGGTGTGGGGGAGGAGCCGAAACCTCCAAACCTATGGCGTCGCTTCGCGGTACGCATTACCGTGAGCGATCGGCAAAGCTTGCGAGCCTTGTGGATGACCGAATGCGCAGAAATTCAAGAGCAACTCGCGAAACTGCAAACGGGGGTGATGTTGTCCCGCCGGCGTCCACGCCAACAAAGGAAACGCCGAATCAATCCCGCGATCGTTTTCCGCAACCAGCTTCTGCCCGGGACAGCGATCTTGGCCGTACGGGCTGCCCGGAAGGGAGTTGTCGATGATCCGTACGCGGCGCTGAGCTACCGCGCACTGGCGAAGGCAACCGGCGTACTCGCGAGACGCGAAGAGAGTCTCCTTGGCCCTAACACCGCCGGGCCCATCCGATATCTGTCGCAATACCGTCAGCTCATCATGATCTATGCATTGCGACAGGGACT
>CAYYUU010000077.1:0-13701 GCA_964474955.1 uncultured Alcaligenaceae bacterium
TTTGTGCTCAAACCGCCTACCGACCGGCCAATCGACTGCTCACCGCTTTTTTTTCCGCGCCGGCAGAGTGTTGATGAGCCCTTATGACGCTCGAGTCGAGGAACAACCATTCGGTGTCAGGATCTTGTAAGTGCTCGAAGATGCATTGCCAGACTCCCTTTCGCGACCATCGATTGTAGCGTTGGAAAACACTGTTCCAGTTGCCCATACTTTCGGGCAAGTCCAACGCCCAGTTCCGGCTGGTCCAAGGGAAGCGGATCAACACCGCCAAAACGACCCACTTGTGGCCATAGCGTTAAGCGGTGTAGCTGTGGCTCGAACGGATCGGATCTCGGTGGCGAGCTTTGCCCCAAACCCGGCGACCGGGATGGCCATCGACAGTGTCATCGCCGACGATTCGGATCGGCCCGGAAGGAACAAATCGGAGTAAAAGGCGAGTCAACACACAGGCCAGAGCCAAAGGCGACCACCGAGCCGAAGAGAAAACTCGTTGGTAGGACGTGGTGTGTCGGTGGGCGAAAGGTCCGAGCGTTCGCAGGAGATTGGCGAAAGTTCTTCGTCCGGTTGTCAAGACAGCCGAAGCCATCAACAGTTGGAAGCGAAGCCACGTGAGATGAGAGATAACAACAGCGAAATGGTGCAACAAAGGAATCAGAGTTTCTAGTAGAGGCATGGCAAGCCGTCCTCGGAAAAGAGCAAGCGAATCGGGCTCTACTCCCATGCGACGAACCAAGACGGCTTACTGAAAATTGCATCAGTCGAGCTTAGTCCCGGAAAAAACGCGAGGATCAAAATTCTTCGTTAATTTCGCAGTCAGTCCCGACGGCAAACATGTCGCGGCAGCCATTCCACCTTCAGATGGACCCGTTCGGAGGCAGTGGCAGGTCTCTGTCTGGAAAGTCAGCCCACGTAAACTGCTGCACACGTGGGAGTTCGTGCGCCGTCCTGTTGAGCCCATGAACTTCTGGGTATTCCGTCGAGGTTTGGGATCTCATCACACGAAAGATTCGTTTCCAACTCCACCATCACTCCCCTTTTCACGCAATCGCATTCAGTCCCGATGGGGAGCGGTTGGCAGTCAGGAAAGGGGGCAAGTTGAGATTTGGGACGTGGCGACCGGAGGGTTAACGTTGCAGCTCAATCGACCGGGTGGGTCCTCGAGCTTGACATTCAGTCCCGATGGAATTCGCCTCGCCGTTGGAACTTGGGTTTTTGAAGCTCCGAAACTTCGGGACTAACCGACTCTCCCTACTTGATTTGCGATAGGATCGGAGCTTTCCTCCCGACCGCGTCCTTTCAACAGTTTTTCCCTTGAGCGCTACTCGTGGTTGCGAAATATTGGCTTATTGACTCGGCGCAAAACGTTTGCCACCAGTCCATAACAGGACTGTGATGGCAAAACTCCCACTGAAAGTGTGGAACTTTCTGCCCAGACCCACTCAATTCAACTGTTGACAGCTTCAAGTGTTCCGGATGTTTCTCAAAACGCGTGTGGAAATGTGGAACGGAAGGCGTGCGGTCAGAAGCGCATGCCTCGTTAGAATTTTCCCTCTTCCTGGTTGCAGTACCGGGGCAAAGGAGTCTTCGCTCGAATTCTCAAGTATGTGGTGAACAAGCTGTCTTTTTCTCAGAATCTCACTCACGCACAGTTCTGACCAACGCCAAAACAGCCTGTCGGATGGGTTCTGGGAGTTCAGACCAAGCCTTTATGACTTCCTGAAGCAAGGAATCGCAAGAAAGTCTGGAATCGGGGAGTGTTTGATCCTGGCTTTGAGAATTAGTGGCAAACCCATGTGCAAACCCACCCGGCTGTTCACTTAACCCATTAATTTCCAATAGTTTGGGAGCGTTGTTCTGATGGCTATTAGGCGCCCCAAAGCTTTTTCGGGCCCAAAGCTTGGCCCCTTGCCTTGATCCTTGCCAAAGGCGAAAGGAACGGAAGGGACGAAATTTGAGAGGATGCGACCGCAACCTGTCAGCCTTCATTCTTCATACCGGATTTGCAAGCCCACCCCACTTACTTCCTGAAACCTATTATTTCCGGCATCAGGCATCGATAAGGCTTCTCTACTCCTCGACTGGAAACGTCACGGATCCGTTCCTCCGCCATGTATCTTGGCCACAATCCGACCAGAATTTCAGATTTTTTTCGTAAGATCCAAGTCGCCACGGCTGATATCTAATGACCAAAAACTGCTCGCCCGACAGTCACTCGGTTAGCCATGACACGAATCCAAAATTCCACCCAGCCAGAACCACCCCTGCTCGATCCTGCCTACGCTGCGTTGGTGACGAACCACCAACGTGCACTGTTTGGCTACGTCATGACGTTAATGGATCGCCCAAGCGAAGCCGACGACGTGCTCCAGCAGGTGAACTTGGTTCTCTGCCAAAAGGCCCACGAATACGATCCGTTGCGGCCTTTTCTTCCCTGGGCCTGCGGCATTGCCTACTACGAAGTCCTGGCCTACCGCAAGCGGCGGCAACGGGATCGCCATACCTACTTGGAAGGGAACCTGTTGCAGGAATTGGCCGGCGAGGCCCTGCACCACGCCGAACACCTCGAAGCTCGACTGCAATCCTTGCGCCAATGCCTTGAGAAGCTACCCAGGCGAAGTCGAGAGTTACTTGCCGAACGCTACGAGCAACAGGCATCTGTCCAAAGCATGGCCCAAAAACAAAACCGCACTGTCGGGGCCATCTCGGCTGCGTTGCATCGAGTCCGACGAGCGTTGCTCGATTGCATCCAATCCATAACGAGGGAGAGCCGTGAACGATAAGGATCTCACCGCTGGTGTACCGCCGGCAGACGTCCCGCCTGCGGTCGAGTCGCTCATCCAAAAACACATCGATGGTCTAGCGACTCCAGAAGATTACCAACAACTTGCTGACCAACTTGCTCGCGATCCAGAATCCCGACGACGATACGCCAGGTACCTTCAACTCCACGCATTGCTCTCTTGGGAGTCCGTTGCCACGACCTCGACGAGGGGCACTCCCGCTCGAGAAAAGGTGTTCGTTTGGTGGCCGACGGCAGCCATCGTGGCGGTCGCCCTCTTGGGGTTCGGGGGATGGCTTTTTGGGCTCCTGTCTCCCCGCCCAACGACTCAGAAGGGACCTCGGCCGGTCGCGAAACTGACGTGGTTGAGTGTCGGAAACTGGATGGACGGCCAGGGGCCAAAAGTGGGCGACGACGTGTTTCCCGGGACGTACGTTTTGCTCGAAGGCAACGCAGAACTTCAACTGGCGAACGGAGGAACGGTGCTCGTTGAGGCCCCGACGAACGTCCAACTGCTCAAGGACGGAGGAATCGTTTTACATCGAGGTTCGATCGTTGCTCGGGCACCTTCGACGCAAGAGGGGTCCACCATCGAGACTGTCGACGGCACCAGCTTGACCAAATGGTTCGAGATCGGCGTGGCCGTCACGAGCACGGGCAAGACGACCGTGCAGGTCTTCCGGGGTCAGGCCACCGTTCGGCTCAAGGGACGGCAGAACGAACCTCACACCGTGGGGGCCGGGAAGGCCGTCGAAATTGACAAAAGGACTAGCCAAATGCGCGTCGTGCAGTTCTCGTCGAAACGGTTCGTCCGAGAATTGCCGAACCACGGCGAGAAGGCTTACACGTGGTTACCCCCTTACAACCGCCAACGTCATGACGCCATGTCCGTCCCAAAGGCTCCGGAGAACGTCACCATTGACGGACGTCTCGACGAATGGGAACAAAAGACGGCCATCACAGCCCACCTCCGGGAGCCTTTCACTCGGAGCTTTCACTTCTCCGGACAGATGATGTACGACCGTCGGTGTCTCTATGCCGCAGCCCACGTCGGTGATCCAGCACCCATGCGAAACGTCATCGATCCGCAAGTGGATCCGGAGGGTGCCTGGAAGGGAGGCGGTGTCCAGGTTCGCCTTTCGACCAGTCCAGACCTGGGGTGGCCTCTCAAGGGGCGCTCGCCAATCGGCGTTCCGCGCAGCAAAGCGAAGATCGGTCAACGTCCAGAAGACGTGAGTCCGAACTTGGTACACCTGACCATGTGGTACTACCATCCGGAGCAGAAGCCCTGTCTCGTCTTGCAGTACGGCATGGACTACCAAAAACGACTCGTCAATCCGAAGGGCTGGAAAGGTGCATTTCGCCGCGACGAGAACGGCCGCGGGTACACCCTGGAGTACGCCATCCCGTGGAATTTGCTCAACGCCGCCGAACGTCCTCCGCGTGCCGGTGACGTCCTTGGGGCTTCGTGGCAAGTGCACTGGAGCGACCAAGGGGGCCGTCTCTGGCGAGGTCACATCATTGAATTGACCCGCCCCGGTGTCGAAGGTCCGCCCTTCTTGCGAGCGAGCAAATGGGGCAAGGCAGTGTATCGGTGAGGTCCTTGGAAACAACACATTGGCACGCTAGGAGAATCGCCATGAAACGAATCAGCCGTTTGGGGATCGTGTGCATGACGTTGGGGATTGGGTTCGTGCTCCTGATGGGGACGGACGCCTTGGGCCAGCCCGGCAAGACGAACAAGAATACGGCTCTGGTTCGTTTTCCATTGGAGCGCTCCTTTTACCTCGTGGGGGAAACGATTCCTGTGTCCTTCGCCACGAACGACCCGGTCACGATGACCCTCGCCCCAACGGACAAGACGAGCGAACCCATCCAGGTCTATAAGGGCCCCGCACGCATGCTCAAACTCGACACCAGTCGGATGGAGTCGGGCACTTACAAGGTCCTCCTGAATTCCCAACCTCAAGACCAAACTCTGACGCTCGTCCCGCCCTGGCGCAAGTCCGCGGCCGCCATCGTCAACGAGCAGGTCTGGCCCGTGCGGAAAGAAACCATCTCCCAACTGAAATCTTCAGGAGTCAATGCCGTCTTCGTCATGGGCAACGCCCGTGGTTATTCCAAACCCAATCCTTTGACGGACAATTTGCTTGGCGTCCAAACGGCGTTGTTCGTCAACCCCTCGACACGTCCGACCAGCTTCGAACCGCCCCGCGTCTGGGACTGGGAGGTGAACAACTACCTCATGCGATTGAGTCTGATCTCCCAATCTCAGTTGCGCTATCCGGCGTTCGGTGGCATCTGTTTCGAATGGGATCCTGGGAGTGTGATCCGTCGTCCGAGCATTTTCTTCCGTTATGGGAAACAGACCGACGAATACCACGAGTACCAACGCCGCTCGAACAAGGCCGTCGAACAGCAGTTCCGAAAGGCCACAGGATTGACCCCACCGACGACCAGTGAGTTACTCCAATACGTCGTGGCGATCGGGCATCCAGAGTATGGTCCTGCCATCGACCTTCCGACGACTCGTTGGCTGGAGAAAATAGCCAAGCACATGAAACCGCTCGCCAAGGAGAAAGTGGCTGACCTCGAACAGCGAGTCGTGGCGTGGCACAAGCACCTCATGCAAGTCTACGGCAGCGGACACAAGGTTTTTCAGAATCACCTCGACCGAATAGACCCGTCGCTCGCCCACACCGCGAGCGTCAATCTCGATCATGGCCCGGTCAGCAAGGGACAGTACGCTCCTGGGGGATACCAGAATCTCGACTTCCGACACATGAGCGCCTGGAACGATCAAATTGGCATCGGCGACTACGACTTCCAATGGCTCCTGAGTGCAGCGTTGATGAATGCACGCAATCCTCAGGCACAACCGATCTGGGTCGTTGGTGCCACAGGGGTCGCCCACGGCATGCCCGGAAAATGTGTCCGTGCCGTTGCCCACAACCTCGTCCAAAATGGCACCGGAACGGGGTCGGCCGCCGAAGGTGGTTACTCGTGGTTGAGTCAGTACCATAAGGGGGAGAAACATCGGGCCGCCATCGATGGCGCTTCGGAGTTCCTCCATCGCTTCTCTTCGCTGGCCACCCACGCCAAGGGCGACCACCAGGTGGCCATCCTGTATTCCCAGACGAACTTTGCGCATCGCGTTGTCTCGGAGTCCCTGGGAAGTCCGGCCTGGCAAGCTCTCGTCACGTTGACGCGATTGGGGTACACCCCCAAGTTCGTCACCGAGGCGGAGATCGCACAGGGCAAGCTCCACGACTTCAAGGTCCTGACGGTTTGGAATCAGACCTTCGACCTGCCGAAGAAAGTGCGTGCCGCCATCGGGCAGTTCGTCCGAAAAGGGGGACGAGTCGTTGGGGATGGCTCGACCACGATCGACCTGCCCGGAATGAAAAAGATGAAGGCGTCAATCTACAACATCGAGGCACGCGGGGTCTATGGTTGGTCGGGACCAAGCCAGTTGATGAAGCCTCGTGGGATGGCGCAAATCTCCGAATTCCTTCACCACAGTCTGGTACCCCACGTCTTGCAGGCCCTTGGAGATGACGCCCGAGCCTGGTACCACCAAACTCGTGGTCCCAAGTCAGACGTGACGCTGTGCCAGATCGATCCCGGCCCGGATGCTCGCTACGTGCTCGCCATCAATGACTCGTGGTATTCGGGCCATTGGAGTCATGCTCGGTGGCACGAGGTCAAGGAGAAACTGATGCCCAGCAAGCACATTCCGAAGCGAGCCACGCTCTACGACCTCAACGAGGAGAAACTCATCGGACCTGCCGACAAGGCCTTCGAGTGTGACTTGTCTCGGGTGACGGCTCGTGTCTTCGGGATCGTCGATCGTCCCATCAAGACGATCGATTTGCGGGCCAGACAAGCCGTCACCGCTGGCGATTCGATGGCCCTTTCGGCTCGCTTCCTCGATGCCAAGGGGAAGCCACTTCGGGCAACCTTTCCCGTGCACCTGACGATCGAACGGCCCGACAGTTCGAAGGCATTCGAAGGGTACAGGAGCAGTGGTCCCGACGGACAATTTCGGTTTGTGTATCCCGTCGGAACGAACGCACTCCGAGGAGAATGGCACGTGCGACTCCGGTGTCAACTCAATGGCCAGAACGTGTCCCTTCCGGTCCGTGTAAAGGCCGGCCGGGAGCATTCCCATGCCCAACCGGTCCAAACCAAAGTCGTAGCCAGACAAACCGAGGCGATCCAACGACTTCTTCAATCGAAACCCAAAATCGTCATTCCAATTTTCCCTTCGGAAGAGGCACAAACGCATCTCCGAGCCGCCAAGAGAGCACAACGGTCTCTGAAAGAACTCGGCGTCCACGTTCGGATTTGGCAGAATCCGAACGTGCGCCAGTACACGTTGACCTATGTTCCGACCAAGGACCAAATCGCCGAAAACCAGGTGATCGACCAGGGACAAGCGATCGGAAAAATTGCCCGCCTGACACATCGGGGTGAGGATTATTACACCGACATCGGTGGGTATCGTTGTGGAGTCCACCTGCTCTTGTTCGACCTGAGCACTCGCGAGGGCGACAATCCTATGGGAGAACGTTTGGCCCAGAAGGGGATCCTCTGGCCACAGTCGACCGACTACCTCCCGGGCAAGGGCAAGGCTGTTGTGCAGCTCGTGCACAATGCCTTCGACCCAAAGAAAAGTGCCATCGTGGTGCAGGCGAATGACGCCGAAGGTTTGGTCCAGGGTGCTGCATCCCTGGTCGACTTGCCGACCGACTGGGTCGGGACGAGTGTGTCCAGAGCCCGACTTGCTTTGCTCAAGCAATGGCGAATTCATGGTGGTCCGAACCAACAGACGTTGAAGGGTAAGTTGACGTCGGAACGGAGGAAAGTCCAACACGCCCCCGAGCCATTCCGTCTCAATCTGGCGGGCATCGAAGTGCCGTCCGCAAGGGACGAACCTACCGCTCCCGCGAATTTCAAAAGGACCCACCTGGACCTTCCAATGATGACGAAGGATGTGGCCAAGAAGGTCGTGGCACAACAACGTGTCCGTGGCGGCTTCATCGATGCGTATGCTGGTCACAACCGGAGTGGGAACCCCGACCTGCGGTTCAGTGATGCGACGGTTGTCCCTGTGAACGTCAGCAAGGCCGGGGAATACAAGATCGAGGTCCTGGGCGTTTTTCGCTATTCCGATCGGATGCCACGAACCCAAGGCAGCTGGGAAGGCATTCTCAAGTTGTACAAGGAGACTGTGCCCAGGAAGCGACGTCCCATTGAATGGGAAGTGCAGCTTGACGGACGTAGCGTCGGGAAACTCAAAGCCTGCGAGACGGACACCAAAGCCGTCCCGATTGAAACGCTGCCCTTTTACATGAGGAAGAAGCCGAAATCGATACGCGAGGAAGTCGTGACCAAACTGTGTGGAACGGTCCGCCTTCCGGAAGGAAAGCATGGTGTCCGCCTGATCTATCGAAACATGATCGACGGCCGACTCGTAGGATTGTCCATTCAACCCAACAAAGACTGACGGGCCTGGATTATGACCAGGTGTAGCTGATGTGGAATTTTACGTAAGGTGTGACCAGCTCGAGCCTGAGCGAAACCGAGGCCGCACCATTGTGCTCCAGGCACGACAAACAACGAGATGAACTCCATGGATACGACGTATCGAATTTCCTGCCTCCTGCTCGCCCTTCTTGCCGTACTTTCCGCCAAAGACGGCGACGCGGCAAACATCCCGATCCAATATAAGCTGGCCAAGGACGGGGAGGTGTCGATGGCCATCTACGACAAGTCTGGGCGGATGGTGCGTCGGCTTCACGTCGGGGCTGCGATGACCACAGGTGACCACACGGCACACTGGGACGGTCTTGACGATTCCGGGCGTCCTGTCCCACTGGGGACCTACGAGTGGAGACTGGCGAACAGTTCGGGCATCCATTCGCAGTACCTGACGAGTCTCGGGACGAGCGATGGGTACTGGCACTGGCCCGGAGCCCACGAAGGCCCCGGCAGCGTCGAGGTCGTGGGAGATACCGTCATCATGGCCGCCCATCTGGTCGAAGGCAGCCCCCAGTACATTGCGTGGGATCTCAAAACGGGCAAGGTCAAATGGCACCAGAAGCCCGCCTCCGGATTCGCCTGGCTGTCTGACCTGGCCTTGGGTGGTCAAACGTTGTTCGCCAACGGTTTCAGCATCGGAAAGAATCAGCCCGAGTTGCTCCTGCTCGACGCAAAGACAGGAAAGTATGTCCTGTCGTGGTCGACATGGAAACGAGCCTTATTCAGCTTCCTGCCCATCGCACGGTATGAGGCCCAAAACGGATCGGGCAAACCAAAGGGGCCAATCCTTGATGCCCAGGTTTACGACAAGAGTCGGGGACGAGGGTGGATGAATGCCACTGGCATCAGGCCACGAAAGGTTGGCGATCACGCTGCGATCGGGTCGACGCAGACTCGCTCCGCCACGTTCCGCATCGACCTCCCGAAGTACAACGTTTACCGCACCGCTGTCGTCGTCGGGAACCCGACCGATCGACCTCGCAAAATCGAAGTCACAATCGCCAACCGTAGGAGTAAGCACACTCTGCAGCTCAAACCAGGCGAGACGAAACGCATCGAGAACAAACGAGGCAACCAGAACCTCACCATCGAAATCCGTAACCCCAAGGGCGAACCCGTTGGTTGGGCCGTGCAGAGTATCGTGGTGCACGCGACGCCCCGCCGGATCGCCGCGCATGGGGACACGCTGGTCGCCCTTCTCCCGGACAACTCGGTCGTTTGGATTGATCCGCGAAAGGGCAAGAAGCTGTTTCAGCGTCCTTTCACGGTTCATCATCAGACGCACGTCCTCAACAGGGTCACGCTCAAGTTGAACGAACCCGGTCGCGACATCGAGGTACTTCCCAACGGCAAAGTCGTCGTGTTGACCAGCGAGAAACTCGTTGAGGTGAACAAAGATGGAAAAGTAGTTTCCCTGATTTCGGACTTATGTGACGCCTCGCGCGTGTCTGCTGACGCCAAGACGGGAGACGTGTTCGTCGTCGAACACGGGGAGAGTCACCAGATCAAGGTCTACGCGCCGACGTTCCGACGGAAGAACACGTTCGGTCGCAAGGGTGGTCGCCGTCAGGGACGATACGACCCCACCGACTTCTACAAGGTGGAAGACATAGCCGGTGACGGCCACGGTGGATTTGTCATCGTCGAGCAACGTTCCGCCCCTCGAAGGACTGCCCACTTCAATGGCCAGGGTAAGTTGGTGCGAGAGTGGTATGGAGCCCAGACATTCTCTGTCCACTCGTGGCACGACCCGAAGCAACCCAACCACGTCTGGTTCGACAATGGCCATGGCTGGGTGACTGAAGCCGTCGTGGATTACGACAAGGGCAGTTGGCGACCGTATGCCACCTACAAGATCGCCCGCGTCGGCGGAAAGAAGCTCAACATCCAGGTCCAACACACAGGCTACCTTGGGTTCCACATCCGCTATCACAAAGGTCACAAATATCTCTGCAAGGTGCGTGACCCGGTCGTCCTTCGCGTCGACGAGAAGAACCGTCGTATTGTCCCGGTGGTCAAGTACTACTCGTTCGCGTTCAACCAGTACACCATCACGAAGGATCGAGTCCCCGGTTGGGTGTTGACTCCTCAGGAAGCGAGAAAACATCGATACATCGGTTTCCTCTGGACAGACCTCAACGGTGACGGCGAACCCCAGAAAGATGAGGTGAGGCTTTCGAAGAAGAATTTCAGTGCTGGGGACAGCTGGATCGATGAGGACATGACTTACTACACCAACAACGGCTACGTCGCCAAGCCGACGTGGAAAAACGGCATCCCGGTCTATCCCCTTCCCGCGGAAGCCAAGAAGCAAGTGGCCGGGGCGAACTGGCGGGACGAGAAAGGCAATTATTACCAGCAATGCTGTGGCGGACATCTGAACATTCATGGTTTCGGCTGGCCCTCGACAATGGTGGCCGCCAACCTGGGGCTCAAGAAATATTCCGCCGATGGCAAGACGCTGCTCTTCGACGTGGGCAACAAGGCCGTCACCTGGCCCGGCACTCATCCCGAGGGACAACTCCACTTTCCCGTCAAGATCGCCGGCATCGTCAGAGGGGTCGTCGGCGTAGCCCAGCGAGTCGGTGCCCCGGTCGAGTTTTGGACGACAGACGGACTCTACGTTGGCCAACTGTTCAACGGCCATGGCACGGGGCCCGAAATCGCTTACCACTGGTGGCGGGTGAACCCCAAGAAAAATGACTCGTGGGGACGAAATGGCAATCAGGCCGTGTTCCAATATGACATGGCAGCCGGTGGACGACTTGTCCAATACAAAGGTGAGGTCTACTACTTCGGTGCGGGCTGGAACAACGTCCCGACCTACAGACTTTCTGGTTTTGGTAAAATCCGACGGCAAAAAGGAGTTGTCCAACTCGCCACCAAGGCCGCCCCGGCAACGGGAACCGGAACGGGATTGACCGCCCGGTACTACGCGGACGGGAGCACAAAGGGACAACCCGTCCTCACTCGAGTCGAGCGTCAGGTCGATCTTGGTCAGTTTGGCAACTACAAAAAAATGCCCAAGAACGCAGTCGGCTGGCCGAAGCCGTTACCCGGGCAAGGCAAGGACAAGTTTTCAGTCCGCCTGACGGGATTTATCGAGCCCCGACTGACGGACACGTATACCTTTTTCGTCTACGGAGGACCTGCCGACGTCTATATTAACGACAAGAAAGTCTTGGCTCGATCGACCGCGCCAACTCCAAGAAGTGGAGCACGCTATCGCAGTCAATCGATCCGCCTGGAGGCTGGGCAAAAGGTTCCGATCCGAATCGAAGCCCGACGCACTCAGAAACAAGCGTTGTACCTTTCGTGGGAAACGAAAGCGTTCACTGCGGAGATTGTTCCGGGTAAGTTTCTTTATCCCCAGAAGGAGAAGAAATAGGCGGCACGAGTGGAGGTCGTTCCTTGGTTTCCGCAGGGTGGGGCGAGCCAACACGAGCAAAGACCCACCCCCAACGTCCGCTCTCATCTGATTCCACTGTCTCGACAGAAAGCAACCGTCATGTCAAGAGTGTTCTTCCTTCTTCCGGCCTTCCTCATTGGTTTGTTGGGAGTCACACCCTCGCGCCAAGACAAAACCCCGGAGGTCAAGTTACCGCGAGACATCCCCACAAGTTTCGAATGTCGCTGGGCCCACGGCAAGATCGTGGTGGACGGCAAAGCTGGTGAGAAAGCGTGGACCGATGCCCAGGCGATCAACACGTTCTATCTCCCGTGGCTTGGGGACAAGGCTCGACCAAGCAAGACCTCCACGAAGGCGAAACTCCTTTGGGATCGTGAGTACCTCTACTTCTTTGCGGAGTTGGAAGATTCGGACCTCTATGCCAGCACCAAAGAACACGATGGGCGGCTCTGGGAAGGCGACGTCTTCGAACTCTTCTTCAAGCCGTCCGACAACCATCCCGGTTACTACGAGTTTCAAGTCAATCCGGCCAATGCCCGGCTGGACATGTTTCTGCCTCGACGAGGAGCCGGAGGGTATCAACGCTTCCGAGAGACGTTCCCCTTTGAGTTCGACACCAAAGTTCGACTCCGGGGGACGATCAACCGTTGGCAGGACAAGGACAAAGGTTGGACGGTCGAGGGACGAATTTCCTGGAAGAGTTTCGTCCAAAGCGGAGGTCGCCCGAACGCCGGAGAAGCGTGGAAGTTTGCCCTGTGTCGGTATGACTATTTCGTCGATTTTGAAGGACCCGAACTCTCCACGTGTGCACCCCTGAAGTCCAAACGAAGTCCTGATTTTCATCATTTCGAAGATTACGCGACCTTAAAGTTCCTGGGACCTGGAGAGGGACAGTCGCACCTTCCACGGGGACAGGCTCTCCGGCGAATCCCCACACTTACGACGTCCAAGGTCATCGGTTCTCCAGAGCCTCCCAAGCCTTACCGCGTGATTCGGGCATATCCGAATTGGAAGATGGGGTGGCCGATTTGCGTCGAACGGATTCCGGGCACGGATCATCTCCTCGTGATCAACGAATCGTGGGCGTACGCTCCGGCCAAGTTACACCTGGTGAGGGACGATCAAGACGTGAAAACCTCGAAGGTTTTGTTGGCGTGGAAGGGTGTGGCCTACGACGTTGCCTTTCATCCCCATTTTCGCAAGAACGGCTACCTGCTTGTTGGGTGGCACAACCCCAAGCACAAGGACGGTCCGCACTGTCAAATCACGCGATACACGATGCAACCGAAACACCCCTTTGGCCTGGACCCCAAGTCCGCCAAGGTCATCATCGAATGGCCGTCGAACGGGCACAACGGCGCTGCCATTGACTTTGACAAGGACGGGTTGTTGTACGTCACGACGGGGGACGGGACTGTTCGTCGTGACATGGACAAAGTCGGTCAACGCCTCGACTCGTTGCGGTCGAAAGTCCTTCGTATCGACGTCGATAAGTCGACTCCCAACAAGGCCTACTCAGTCCTCAAAGATAATCCCTTCTTGAACTTTCCCGGGGCACGTCCCGAAGTTTGGTGCTATGGTCTGCGCAATCCCTGGCGGATCACGATCGACCAAGAACGTGGACACGTTTGGGTTGGCAACAATGGTCAAGATGCATGGGAGCAGATCTATCTCGTCAAGAAAGGTGCCAATTACGGTTGGAGCGTGTGCGAGGGTGGTCATCCATTTATCGGCGACCGAAAGCCCGGACCAACGCCCATCGAGAAACCGACATTTGATCATCCCCACTCGGAAGCTCGTTCCATCACCGGAGGCATCGTCTACCACGGCAAGAAGTATCCGGAACTGCAAGGGGCCTACCTCTACGGTGATTACTCGACTGGCAGGATTTGGGCCGCCAAGCACGACGGGACCAAGGTAACCTGGCACAAAGAGATCGCCGACACCAACCTGGCCATCACTTGTCTCG
>CAYYUU010000078.1:0-13694 GCA_964474955.1 uncultured Alcaligenaceae bacterium
TGTTTCACATCCATAGCACCTGCCCGGTTTGTGGTGTGCGATTTGAGCGCGCATCTGGCGAGAGTGCTGGCGCCATGATTTTGATTTTGTCACTTGTGCCAATACTGGGGATATTGTTGTTTCCTGGTTTTGATTTCTCAGGATTGTAAAACACCGACCGACAGTTGAAAGGACTTCGAAAGCGAGTCTGCTTGAGCGCTTAACACGAGCATCGAAACGGCGGCATTGTGTGGCGGTATTTGCCCTTGGGAGCTTCAAGCCCCGTCAACACTTCGAAGTGTTCCCAAAGTTCTTCGCTGTAGTCATCGAATCCGTAGGGAGTGTCGAAAGGCAAGAAGAAGTAATCTTCGTCGTTGTGTCGCTTGAGGAAGTACAACAGCTGACCATACGAGGAGTAGATATTGTCTTCGCTGTCTTCCTCGTACTCATACTCGCCGAAGTGTTCATGCGCGAATTTCAGAAGGTACTCTTTCGCCTTAGGCCATCTTCGTTGTCGGTCGGCTTCCTCGTGTTCGCCATTTTCGTCGAGCCAGTCGGCAAAAATCAGGCGCGTCGTTGTATCGTCTTCGTTTTCTTTCAACGCCTTGAGAAAACGGTCTCGGTCGCTCACTTGGAGTTCTCCTTTGCGAATCGTAGGCACTGTAGTTCCACTGGCTGGTTATTGCAGTTCTGATTTCTCGCTCACCGTCCCGGAATGCCCATCAAGGCACCAATGACAAACACACCGAAGAGCAACGCAAACACAATGGCTTGCGATGAATACAGATGGCGTAACCGAGCTACGGCCTTGACGGTCGCGTCGGTTTTGGTCGGCACTGCGGCCACGCTCCGAAATGTCAAGCCGGTCCAAGCGGTGAAGAACCCGATCCCCAACGTCCCGGCGATTTGGATTCCCGCCGTTCCCATTTCTAACGGGCTTGGAAACAACGCATTCATGACTCCGGGCAGTAGTCCGAACCAGCTAGATACGGTGATGGCCAACAACACAATGCCCGCGATGACTTCGACCACACCAACGACGACCATCCAGACCCCTGCCGCGCGAAACTCGTCGAGTTCGGGTTCTGTAAAGATGACCTTTGGTACGTTCTCGGGGTTCGGGTTCGAAAGAATTTGTTCGTCCATCGTTGTTCCTCCTACTTCAAGTAAAGTCAGGAGCGACGAGTTTGTGATCTGTCCAAAAAGAAAAGCCTCAGGTTGAAAGCCTGTCCTGTGATCTTAACGAACTCAATTGGATTCCAAAATTCCGAGGCGAACGGCTGCGGTCGTGGCCGCAAGATGTGAGTGGCGGCTCAGTTCGAAGCGGCGGCCCAGATGACGCAAAGCCGGTTGACGAAAACGATGCCGCCCACGATCGCGGCGGTGATGCTTGCCATGAGGACGGCTCCGGCGGCAATGTCGAGACACGGCCAAACCTGATTTCTGGCTTCTTCGTTGAGTCCGCGAAAGAGTGTTTCGATGGCGCTGTTGAACATTTCCGCCACCAACACGAATCCGATACACCCGATCAGAAGGCACCACTCGACGATCGAGCACTGCAGCACGGCGGCCGCAACGACGACGAGCGCCGCAAAGAAGAAATGAACGAAGAAACTCGATTGGCCCCGCACACCGAACTTCCAACCGCGGAAAGCATCGCGAAACTTGTGGCCCCACGTTCGACGAACTCGCTTACGTTGTTCTTGTTGTTCGTGCTCATCGGTATAGTCCGATGTGGGAACTAACAGTGCCATCCGCGCCTCTTTGTTGCTGACGGGTCGGTAAGTGTTTGCGTCTTGGGATAACTTAGCGGATTGGGCAAAACTCGTCGAGGCAAGAGGAGGCTGGAAACATCTGCATGAACACAAAAAAACGCGAGCCACATCTTGGCTCGCGTTTGAGACGTTGCTTTTCGCGGAGCGAAAAGTCCCTTGTCTTTTGAAATCTTTTCGCGGAGCGAAAAGCAACGAACGATCGTCAATCGATCAACGTGAAGTACAACACCGTTGACGGATATTGTCGAGCCGTAAATTGCGGTTGCGGGCCGGGGTGGGCGTAGACGTAATTTTGCTCGTATCCGGTGACCGGCGTGCCAACGAAGGCGACGGAGGAATTTGCGGCGTGGCCCTTGGTGCAATACGCCTCGAAGTTCGGGCCGTTCTTTCGAAGTAGGACGGTTTCTTCGTTGGCCGTTCCGGGACTGAGCACGACGCTCATTCCGTCGGTGATCTGCCACGTAAAACCGCCGTGGATTGGCATGCCGATGTTCGTGTTCGCCGGCGGGTTCGGGGCCGTTCCATTCGTCGCCGCGAGTGGGATGGGTTGCCACGAACCTGGCGTCCCGGTCGGCGGGGCCGAGATGGCAGCCCTCAGCGTCGTCATCTGTCGAGGAATCGCGCCGGCCTGCGTTCGGTCGATGATGGCAAACATCCGGAACCGTTTATGTTGGTTGTCGGCTCGCCCAATTTCCGGCCCTAGTTTGACCGGACGGACGGTGTCGTCGAGCACCTCGAAGAACCCGACCGTCACCCAGACCGCGAAGACGTTGCTCCGGGTCGTGACGTTGTTGAAGAGTTTGCTCAACGGTTCCAGTCGGCGATATGGATGAACGAAGTTCACGTCCTCGAAGAGTCGCGGCTTCGTCCTATCTTCCGTTCCGTCGTTGGCGCGGAGGAGGGTGTACTTGAGACCGTTCCCGACGTTCGCCGTTTCGCGTGCACCACTTGGAAGTTGCGGCGTTGCCAGACTCATGAAGGGTACGTCATTCGGCCCGGGGATTCAGTTGGGCGTTCGCGTTGCGAGCATTTGGGTGAACAACGCCTGTTGGTCACTGTTCAACAACGCCGACAGCATTTCTTTATCGAAGATTGTGTTGATGTTGATCTTCCCGGGGACTCGGCGGTCATGGTCGGGACCACGCAACCAGGGAGTTTCCACGACCTCCAACAATCGACTCAAGCGGGTATTGGGATCGAACCACGGAGCATGGTGTTTGTGGAAGCCTTGAGGCGTCTTGAATTGTTGGGTTAGTTCGTGCGGTCGGAACGCCGAAACATGCAGCAACTCAACGGGGCTCGTGAGTTTGCGATCCAGGTGAACCAGCCACGTGAACGGATAGTTCAACGTGGCGTCTTGCATGTTGTTTTTCGCCAGCGTTTGCAAGTCGGCTTCGTTGTCCTTCTTGGAGTTCTGTCGGAAGAACGTATGCTGAGGCACGTTCGGAACTTCGAGTTGCTGGATTTCAATTTCACTGGCGGCGTATGGCTCGCGACGTCCTTTCGACTTCCGAGCCTGCAAGGGATCCAGTCTTGGGTCTCCGTTCATGTCCCACTGGACGTTCTGATGCGTGTGGATCCCGCTGACGTAGTCGATCGTGATGTAAGGATTGTAAGCCGCGCTGTTGGCGTTCGGATCGTGGGGCAAGTGTGGACACGCCAGCCTTCGCAATAAGATGGTGTTCTGTTGTGGGGCTGTCGCCGGAGCCCTCCCTTGCGGAAAGCTATAACTCATCGCGTTCGATTGGAGCGTCGGCTGGATTCCCGGATTCGGAAATGGGACGACCGGTCCGATGACGGAGAAGCCATCGTGACCCTTGTTGGTCCCGTTGAACGCACCATTCGCTGGCTTCAGAACTTTGTAATCGACCATTGGCGGTGTCGCGTGTTGATACGTGTCCAAGGAAATCTTGGGCAGCTGGGCGGCATCCGAATCACCTTTGGGGTTGTCCTGTTTGCGGATGTTGGTGAGCGGCTGGTCGTAAATTTCGATCTTGTAGATCGATTGGGCAGTCGTCGGGTGAGCGAGGTTGACCGGTCCGGTGCTGGTCAGCAGGGGGCAATACAACTCAACCCAGAAGTTGATTTTGTAGTCCTTGGTGGGGACCGTCTTGTTCACCATTCCCACCATCACGCCCATCCCAGGATCCGTGGGATCGTTCGTGATTTCCGAGTAGGCTTCGTTCAGGACCACACGCGGAAGTTCCGTGCCGTAGACCCAATACTGTGGGAGTTTTTCGTTCCACTGGAAGGGAGTACTCACGTTGTCTTCGTCGATGAAGTCGACAATGTTCACCGCGAGCTGGGCGAGCCACCGTCGCGTCTCAAACGGCCCGGACGGGTTCGGCGGAACGGGCTGGTCGGACGGTCGCGTCCCGGTCGTCAACCAAACCAAGCGATCGTAGATGTCCTTGGCGAAGGCTTGTCGGGCACCTTTGGCATCGAGGAATTGTTTGAACTCGGCGGTATCAACTTGCGTGAAGAATGTTGTTGGGTAAGCCGGCAGGTCACGATTGAGATCGATGCGTCCGAGTCCGGCGAGTGGATTGTGAGCTGTTCCATGGAAGTCGCTGCTGTTCGTCACGCCTGTCATGAGGTCTGGGAAGGTCGACGGAGTTCCAACAGGATAGTATTGTTCGGGGTTGCTAATGTTCAAAGGCAAATAACTGTTGGGGGTCGCCAACCAAGGCGCGAGGCTCGGCCTTGGGAAATCCCAACTATCGGTCGTCACGAGCCACCTTCGTTTTTCCAACTGGGCCGGCGTCACGCCAGCCGACGACGAGTAGAGCCTCGGCATCAAGCGGAAGATGTCGGACGTGAGCCCCGGCGAGCCTGTGTCGTTGAAGCGATAGAGCGCTTCCAGGTGTGAGGCGTGGAGTTTTCGGTCTTTGATGATCCCGTTCGGGTCCGGGAGGCGATACAACGCGCGTTGGAGGTCGTAGTAACCGGGGTGGTTGTGCGTTTCGTCAGTCGTAGCTTGACCGTTGCCATATCGGGTTGGGTCGAAAAGGGGAAAGGGGGTCAAGGCCGGGGCAGTTGTAGATCCGGACTTTTCATTGGGCAGGAGGTAGTTGAACGTCCCGCCATTGCTGGCGCCGTCATAGTCGATCCTCGCGTAATCCGGTGGCACAGGCACAAGTGCCGGACCTCGCGTGTTCCCGTTTAATGGCCCACCATCGGTGCTATACCGCCCGTGAACCGCACCGTTCCCAAGGAAGAGTTTACTCAACTCCTGCAGTTCGGCAGGTTGCTGGGTCGTCAAGACGTGCGAAGGGTTCACTTCCCAATGCCCCAAGCCTTGGTTCGCCTCGTGGGTTTGGTTGGTGCCGCGAATGTTGCCATGCACGTTCAGGTTGATTCGGCTGTCGAGGTCGATGATCAGCGGCGCGAACAACGGCTTGTACTTTCGACCATCCGGACCTATGAGGACCGGATATCCCAGGTCCAACCAGATGCTGTCGTTATTGGCGACTTGCTTCTTCCCGTTGGGAAGCACAACGTACGACTTGGCGTTCGGGAGGTTGTCGACGTCTCCGCCGAGGCCCGGAGGAGGAAAGGACTTGCCGTCTTTCTGGTGATACGCCGGGAGTGGCCGCAGCGACATGGCCATGAGTTTCGGCAGATCAGCAGGGTTGGTCAGCGTTGTGTTCCAGTTTGGGTTGATCGCTGGAGGAGCGAGAGAGCCGATTCCGGTCCACGATCGGTGGAACGAAGGAATCAGAACTTCGCCGCTGCCGTTCACGACCGCCAGGAACATGTTGTTGAGATCGGGATAGGTATACGGCGGATTGATCCCGCCGTAGAACGCTCCTTTGGCTTCGCTCGCTTTCGCCCGAGTGCCGATGTATCCGGGATCGCGAAAGAACCCTGTTCCGGTCGCTGGATCGAGGACGGCGTACGCATAGTTAACGAGCTTTTGGTTATCCTCGCCATACTTGCTATCGTTATAACTCAACCGACCAACGCCGTTGTACGGCAACGTAAGCGGAGCCAGCCGCTTGGTGGGGTCGGGCATGCCGTACATGTTCGTGGACAACGAGTGCCCCCGCATGGCCGATTGCCAGCCGACGGTATTATCAGGCGGGCCGTAGATGAGCTGACTTAGGAAGTACGAGAAGGCTTGTTCGGGTTCGAGTGTCGGGACCGGTTCGGCGTTGGCTTGGCGCGAGTAGCGGGCTGCGGTCGCCTCCGACTGGGCATAGAAAACAAAGCTCACAGCGACGATGGAAAAAATGCTCAACATCGTCACGACGATCAGCAACACCAAGGCTCGTCGGTTGGCGAGATTTTGGCCCTTGGTGGACTTGTCCGGAGGTGATCCGTCTGGTCGAGAGTTGTTCGCTTGAAGTGGCTGAATTCGCATGGATTGCGTCTCCTGCTTTGGGTCGCGAGACTTTGGTGGGTCGCGAAGGATCAAAGCGAGTTTCTTCGAATTGTCTTAATGATGTTTCAACGCAAGGTTTCGGACCTTGTGGGGATTGCTCGTAGGACAGGTTACAAACCTGTCCTACAGGTCTTGGACAATAGTTATCTGCCTTGCTTGTTCGGTCTTCGAGTCCCACACGCGGATGGTGATCCGAAGGGCAGTCACGCGATATCCCGGTGACGTGGTCCTGGCCGTATCGAAGGGTAGGCCCGCAGCAGGAATCGTGAGAAAGTCGAACTGCTCCTGGGGCTGTCCATCGATGTGAACGAGCGGTTCGACCTGGAACGAAACGACGTTCGAGAGCATCAGGGAAGCACCCGGAGTCGCGGGGTTCGCTGTCGCAAGTTGGAAACCGCGAGTCGCGGAACTCTGAGCGACTTCCTCGGGCGTGAAGAACGTCACCTTTCCGGAAGCGCCTTGAGCACAACTGAGGTGTTTCCACTGGGGATACGTCGCGTTGTCGTACTTTCCTTCCAGGGAAACATCGGTTGGCACCAAGGCGCGCTGGACGCGATACAGATCATAAAGCCCAACGCCGGTGGCCCCGCTCGGATTTGTCGGGAAGTCCGTCGTCCCCGTCTTGGCGAGGAAGTACGCGACTTCGGCCCACTGGCTGTTGTAGGCCGTGCTCGTGGCCGCTTCGTGGCGAACGTCCCGACCAGGCATGCCCGTGATTTCTTCCGGCTGCGTTGATGGTGGCAGCCCTGGCAACGGAGTCGATGAGGTGACGAGATCCTCGGCCCGAGGCCCACGAAGTTTGATCGTGAAATGCAGGATGTGTTGGGCGCGGTACGAAGGAATGCCGTCCTCGTCGACCGACTCGGGGGCTGGGAAGGCCAGCGCGAGGGCAAAAAAACCTTCCCGCGGTCGTCCGGCGTCGGTCCAGAAGCCCGGATCGCTCAGCCGCTTCTTTCCATCGAAGTGATTGGCCATGAGATCCGACCGCAACCGAACCGACACGGTCCGTAAGTTCGCTTGCAGGTCGCCGATGCCTTTCAGACCCCGAAAAGTGTCGAGGCCGGTCACGAAGGCCGACGAGATGATGACCATGATGAACAACGTCAAAGCCATGGCCACGAGCATTTCGACGAGAGTGAAAGCGTTTCTACGTTGCATCGGTCTCAGTTCCTGTCGCGTTGGTTTTGCTTCGCGTGTCGGAAAACATGTCTATATTCTTGCGGCTGCACCGACTTGAATGGTCGAGGTATTTTGTGGTGTTGGGGAAAAGGCCTGAAGCGATATTCCCGCTTCGCTCAAGGTCCCTCGCTCGCGCTTCGGGTTGGTGTCAGACATCCCTCGCTCGCGCTTCGGGCTGGTGTCAAACTACCCGACACGAACCATCCGGAGACATTTAGCTCTTGCCGGTCCCGCGTCCTGGCCCAACGTGAACGACATCGACCACCCACTCGGTGACGACGACTCTCCCGGCGAAAGTTTTCGTCGTCGAGTCGTATTCGTTGAAGAAGGGCCCGTTCGGCAACTGAATGGGCGTTTGGACTTCCACGTCGAGCTGTTTTTTATTGACGAGAGTCGACCCGACGACTTTGTAAAAAACGGCATGGGCGGGTAAAGCCGAGGGGTTCCCGGCTACCGTGATCGTTGGCACCGTCGCGTCCAAGATCCACGTCCCTGGCGCCAAGCTCTCGATTTCGTTATAGAAGTTTAACGCCAAAGAGATGGTCCTCGTGTCCGTATTGAACGACGCGTTGTAGGCGTTCTCTCCCGTCTGCAGCGACGACACCAAACCAAGCGGACGACGGTGATACACGACCACCGACAAATCGACGACGGCGCGATCGTCGGTCATCGGGCGCCGGAGCAGATATCCCCAGGAATAGTTGATGTTTCGTTCGAAACGCTTGGTCACGGAGTCGATGGCTGGCTCCGCCTGCTTGTTGAAAACGATTTCGTCGAGAGACGAAAACCAGTCGTATCGCCATTTCAATAAATTCGGGACGTAGAGTGGTGGAGTGAGCGTCGTCGGCGTGGTCCATTCCAAACCGACTCGCTTGATTCCCGGAATCCCACCGACCCAGGTATGGTTCGCCGCTCCGGTGTTGTACAACTGTTCGCCGAACGGATCGACGAAGATGGGATGGCTCGGGCGATCCGGAGGAGCATCCGTTAATACACCAGGGTGGGGATTGCGAAACGGCGTCGAAATTTTTGGCGAAGGAACGCCACCAGGATGGACGAACGTCGCGTTGCGGATGTCCTTGATCTCGGCAATCTCGATGGCGTTCTGGACGACGTGGGCCGTGCGTTGGTCAATGATCGCTTGTCGCATCGTGAGGATGCCGATGGGGAACATGGTCAACAACGCCAACAACCCAATCCCCATGACGAAGATGGCGACCAACACTTCCACCAGAGTCGCACCAGCACGGTTTTTCATCGTTGTCTCGTCCTTCATTGTCGTTTTTCGGTGGGTCTGAGAAAGTTGCTTTTCGCTCCGCGAAAAGTTGTCTGTCTTTTGAGACTTTTCGCCGAGCGAAAAGCAACTTTCCAAACGCGACTCCTATTCATTCGACTCTCAGCTCTTGGCCAAGTCTGTTGTTCGGCGGACAAACCCAAGACGCACTATTTCACGTACCGGTAGGGAGTGAACGGAGCCGGAGCAACGGTACTACGATCCGTTTCGACCTCGACTCCGCTGGTTTGCCCGGTCCGCGTGCTCAAAACGAGCAACGTCGGTTCGCCCTCGTACGGGTCGTCCCCGAGTTTCTCTCGCACCCAAAAAATGTACCAGTCACTCGATGGGTTCCCCATGACCGCGCCAGAAGGAGAAAACATAATGTCCATCGAGTTATCGCCATTGTCTGGCGGGGGAAGGTACGACGCTCGCCTCGGGTTCATAAGATCGAGTGGATTCTGCGTCGGGTCGATTGCGTCGATGGTGATGTCTATCGGCAGCGACACTGGCGGCTCGCCGAGAGGGCGAGGTTGGCGCACGATTCGGAAATTCGGAGTGGGCTGCTCCACTGGCGTCGGCAGTGGCGACTGAAGCGTCACAACCGCGCTACTGACGTTGATGATACGTCGCATCAATCCGCTTCCGTTGACTTCGATCCAATCGCCCGGTTGGACGAGCGCGAGGTCGATGACCTCCGACACATGGGGATAGCCCACTTTATAAGGCGATCCCGTTTTGGCCAGAAACTGAAGTTGATTTGGTTGGCCCGCCACGGACTGGATGAGCCCACCACTCAAGTCGTCTGGCTGTTCGATCAACACCATCGTCGAGTAGTAGCGTGGCTTGATCGGATCGTCGGGCAGAAGCCGAAGCCCCCGAGGTGAGCGGTCCAACAGTGCCCGCTGCTTGGCGATCATCAAGAACTTCTGCAACTGCGCCGAGCCCGACGCGATCCGCTCCCGGGACGAATACGACGGCAAAAACAACACCGTCAACCCCAACAAAACCAAGATGAGGGTAATCACGACGAGCAACTCGATGAGGGTGTATCCACGCCGGGCACGAGTCGAAGGCGTCGTCTCTGATGGTCTTGGATAGGTGATTGGCGTCATGGTTGTCTTCGTTGTGGAAAGTTGTTTTGGGCCACGGGGGCAATCGCATGGACAAGGTGTCGGATTGCTCGGCAACGGGCCACCGAATAGCAATCCCTTGCGTTTGCGGCACGTATTTTTCCGTCTGGCCGAGCGGCTCCAAGGCAAAAGAACAGACAAGCATTCCTTGCAAATTCCGACCCTGCGAGCATCCCGTCACTCACGGAAGCTGTAAATATTGTCTCTCGCACCGACCGGATTCGTTTCTGCCATCGTGTATGGTGCGAGACCCATCGTTAAGTCTTCGCCGGCAGAAACGATCACAGGAATGGTGTAATAATTTCGCGCTGGCAACATGGCCGGTGGTGTTGCCGGAAGACTCGGCTCGTAGACGAGCCGTTCGAACTGATACTGCAACGCTGGCGACCAGTTCCGCCGAAGCAAGAGGTCCGGATCGAGCAGGTCATCCACCGACGTCTTCTTCGACGTCTGGAGCAACGTGCTCTTGGTCGGGAATCGGTAGAACGCCAGGGGAGTTCCCCAATCGTCGACCAACTCGGGCAACCTGTCTTGGTCCGTGTCGAGCTGATACCGCTCGAGTTCGATGTGCGAAGCCCCTTCGGATTTGTTCAGAGCCAACAACAAGCAAGCCGCCGATTGCGTCCCTGGCTTGGTGGCTGCCTTGTTCCATCCCATTGCGGCCAACCGTTTCAGGTATCCGGGGACGTACTTGCGTCGGTCGCTGGGGATCAGAGGCGTCGCCCCCGAATACAGAATGTAGTCGCTAATGTTCGTGACGTTCAGTTCGTTCAAATCCTGGGGGAATGCTTCCATCAACCGGAGCTTGACCCAAATGACTTTGGCCCGTTTGCGGTCCTTGCCGGCCAGCTCCCAGACGGCCAGAGATGGGTCTTCCTTCTTGGCATCCGCGACGACCTTCCTCCACTCTTGTTCGAGAATGGTGTGCAGGGCGTCGACCCGATCGAGCGTGTTCGAGTAATGCTGCGTCTCGATATATTTCATGACGCCGCTCGAGATAAGCCCGATCAAGATGAGCAAAATCCCGATCACGACGAACAACTCGATGAGGGAGAAGCCGGGCCGCCGACCACGGCGTGTGTTTTGTTGGTGCGTCATTCGGCTTACTCCGCAAATCCGAGGGCCACAGGATGGAAGTTCGAGACGTCGTCTTCCCCATTGATCGGAACGTTTGGGCTCGCCGGGTTATACGGAGCGGCGTACACGGCCGGGGGCGCCGTCGACGTGCGCCGATTCAATCCTAACTTCCCATCTTCCCCTGCGGAAATAAGTTGGAAACTTTTCGGATTGAAGAACGAGTTGTTCTGAAGCGTCGTCGTGTCTAATTGCCGAGCATAGGGATACACGTTGAGTGTCACGCAATGGTCGCCGTACGTCGCAGTGGGGCCGGTCCCACTGCCCGAACTAAAGTAGACCCAAGGGCTTTCTTCGTGGGCGTCCTTGTAGGAAAAGAAGGGCCTCGGAGCCGTCGACCGTTGGTACAACCTTCCGGGCTTGAAGTTGAAGAGCGGCTTTTGACGGGTGCCTTTGAGGATCGGGTCCGAGGGGCTGTCCGTGAACCCGAGCGTCTGGTTGTTCACGTGGTCCTGCACACCACCAAGGAAGAAGACCAAACATTGGTCACCTTCCAAGACGTGCGAGTACGGTTGCGACGGAGTCCCGGTCCACTCGATGTCCCGCGTCGTGAATTTCGCGTTGGGCCAAATCCGGATGAGCGATTTCAAGGACTCCTGGGCGAGAGCGTTCGACGTGTCCGCATACGTCGCCGCTCGGTTACTCAGTAGAATTCGACTCGGCGGATAGATGCCGTATTTTTGCTTGAACGACTCGAGCGCCTGGGTAAGTTGCAGCATCTCGTTGCGGTTCTCGGCCTTGATGGCCGTCGAATAAAACCGCATGACCCCGGCGGCCGTGAGACCCACGAGGATCACCAAGATGGCGATCACCACGAGCATCTCGATCAAAGTGAAACCACGTCTTGGCTGAGTGTGTGTGGTCGTCATGAAAGTATTCCTCGAAATGATATATCTGTCGCTCGCCGGGCCCGGCGATGCTATTTCCCACTACTCAGGCCGTCGAGCAAGCTCAAGAGAGGCATGAACAACGCGATGACGATCGAACCGACGATCAAACCCAGAACCACGATCATGATCGGTTCGAGCAAGCTAATCAAGGACTCGACCAGGACGTTGACTTCTTCGTCGTAGACGTCGGCGACCTTGTTGAGCATGCCGTCGAGGTCACCCGTTTCTTCGCCCACGTCGACCATGTTGACGACCATGTCGTCGACGAGGCGGCTCTTTTTCATCGGGACGGCGATCGTCTCCCCCTCGCGGATCGAGTCGTAGATCTTTTGGTACATCTTCTCGAACACGGCGTTCACGCTCGTCTCGCGGACGATCGACAACGCCTCCAGGATCGGCACGCCAGAGCTGATGAGCGTACCGAGCGTCCGCGTCGTCCGGGCCACGACCGTCTTCTCGACGAGCTTCCCGATGATCGGGACGAACAATAGCACCCTGTCGAGGAAATACGCCCCGCTTTTGTTCAGGCGTATTAACTTGATCATCAACCACAGCGACAACGGGAACAGCGGCAGGACGTACCAATATTTTACGAACCACTTCGACGTATTGATGAGGGCGACCGTCAGGGCCGGCAGCTTGAGTTTGAATTCGTCGAAAATCTTCTGGAACTTCGGGATGATGAAGATCATGATTCCGGTCAAGATCAAGACGGCCACGGTGATCACGGCCGCCGGATAAACCATCGCACCGGTGATCCGGCGTTTGAGGCTTTGGGACTTCTCTTTGAATTCGGCCAGACGCCGGAGGATGATCTCCAGGGCACCACCGGCCTCCCCGGCCTTGATCATGTTGACGTACAAGCGGTCGAAACACTTGGGGTGTTTACCGAACGCTTCGCTGAGCGTCAGCCCCGATTCGACGTCATCGACGACGTCGATCAGGGCGTTCTTGAGAACCCCGGGCTTCATCTGCTTCTCAAGAAATTTGAGACTGCGAAGGACCGGCAGGCCGGCATCCTGGAGCGTCGAGAATTGGCGAGTGAAGGTCACGAGGGCCTTCATCGAGACGCCACCGATGGTGAACGTCTTGGACTTTTTTCGTTTACCTTTTTTCTTGCCGCCTGCTTTTTTGGCGCCCTTCTTCCCGGGCTTGCCGGCTTCGGTGAGCTTCGTCACGAAGTAGCCCATCTGGCGAATCTTCTGTTGGGCTTCTTCTTCGTTGACGGCGTCGACAGTGCTCTTGACCTCACTGCCGGTGGTGTCCATCGCTTCGAACTTATACGTCGGCATGATGCTCGCCCCCGCACGAGGAGAACGACGGAGGGCACAATATCCCTCGTCTCCTTCGGACCAGAAAATAGATACGGATGCACGCCGGGCATCCGACAATGAGTAATGATCTCTTGCGTTGTTTTCCGTAGAGCGGGCATCTTGCCAGCTCGCGGTTGATGATTCGGAACAGGCAAGATGCCCGTTCTACGAACTCAAATTGCGACGCGACCGAAGGACCTTAGTCCTCGTCCACCAACGTCTCGTGGACGACTTCTTCGATCGTCGTGACGCCATTGAAAATGGCCCGGAGACCAGCCTCGCGAAGCGTCATCATCCCCTGCTTGCGGCAGGCATCGCGGAGTTCTTCGGTCGAGGCTCCGGCGGAAATCATGTCCCGGATTTCGTCGTCGATGAGCATCATTTCGAACAGACCGGACCGGCGTTTGTGGCCGGTATTGTTACAGCGTTCGCAGCCCTTGCCGTAGTAGAACTTCTTGCCCCGGACTTGCTCACGAGTGAGGTTCAACTCCATCAGTTGCTCGTCGCTCGGGTCGTACTCGGTCTTACAATCCTCGCAAATCCGCCGCACGAGACGCTGGGCCAAAATGCCCTGGACGGTGGCAGTGATCAAGAAAGGTTCGACCCCCATGTCTCGCAGACGGGTGACCGTACT
>CAYYUU010000079.1:0-13670 GCA_964474955.1 uncultured Alcaligenaceae bacterium
GGCGTTCGGTCAGCCTGTCCAGCGTGCCCTGAGCGTCGCTTGCCACGGCGACCGCTCACGGCTCGATCTGTTCACCGCAGACCCGGCGTGGTTCGGGCGTTTGTGCTCTCCGTGTAAGCCACCACAGCAAACCACGACCGGGTACGAAGTCTACATGGAGACGCCCTACGTCGATGGGTGTCTGTTCATGCGAACGATTACCGGAGAAATTCGGTGTTACGATTTGCGACAAAGACGGGGACAACAATAAGCCGTGGGAGGTCTCAAAGGACTTCCGTCATCGTCTTCCCGAGTAAACCTCGCTCCACGAAAAGTTCCAGCGCCATCGGCATCGCTCGCTGCGAGAGGTGACACCCATTGACGAGGTATTGGTACTTCGTTGTGCCGTCGGGGTTCACCAGTTGCGGGAAGAGCGAAACAAAGGGGATGTCTCGCTGTCGGCAATGGAACTCGCATGCCTCGTTGAATAATTTCGTGGCCACGTTTCGTTCGAAGAGCGTTCCGTTCCGCGGAAACTCGTAGTTGAAGGGACCCCAGTCTGGTTGGGATGGAATCGGGCCCCAAACGATGGGGCGAATTCCTCGAGACGAGAGTTCGTCCACGAAGAGAAAGTACGTCGCCACGCACCGTTCCGCGACGTCTTGGAGTGGGCTATCGGTTTCCTTGGCTTGCTTTACCAGATTGACCCGGCAGTCGAGTTCGCCGAAGCAGAGGATGACTTCGCGACCGGGAGATATTTCCTCGGATTCGAAGAACTGCAGGAGTCTTTCGCGTGCTTGGCTGGGAGTGCGTGGTTGGCCGAGATCGGCGGCGAACGTCGGTCCGAAATCGTACGTTTGGAAGATTCCAAGGACATCGATTCCGCGCGACGTGCCTGTCGGTGATGGCCGGTTGGGTGAATCGGTGCCACCGAAGAAACTCGATTGCCTGTCCCCAACGACACACAGTTTGGTGGCTTCGACGTCCACGTCGTTGGCCGGGAGATAGCTCGCGAGCAATTGTTGCTGTAGAGTCAAGATCTGAGGACGGCCAGTTTCCGGCGTGGTCGCTTCCATCTGCTTGAGGCTGATGATGGCTTGCGTCAGATGACCTTCATAGGTTCGCTGGTATACCTGTTTGAGCAGGTCCCGTTATTTTGGTTGTTGCGGTTGGTCCGCAACGGCCTGGGCCAAGGCCGTCTGGGCCGCGGGGAGATTTCCCACGGCGAACTCACAATGGCCAAATAAATACAAAATCTCTGCCTCGTTCGGGAGCTTCTTGAGGAGTTGTTTGCAAACCTGTGTCGCCTCCAGAATCTTTCCTGCCTTCCACAAATCGAGAGCGGTGTTGACGGCGTGCTCGATGCTGCTTGGGTGCATAAACTCTCCTCCGTAACGAACGTGTGATGCGAATACGATCCGTGGCTCGTTGCGAACACACGGCGCGCAATCTTCCCGTAGCAAACCCGACTTTGTCCAGGAGGCTGCAGGAAGAACGAATTGGATTAGAAAGTTGTCAGTGGTCGAGATGGATCAGGAGTCTTGACCGAGAGAAAAGGACAACATCTGTTGGGCTCGAGGATGCTGGAAGTCTGAGACGGATTGCAACCGTAGCCCGGCAGACTTGGCGAACCATTCCATTTCGGTGAAATGATAGTGGAACGGGTCGCGATCATAATTCGTCACGATTCCGCCCGGTTCGTGCGGGAGTGGATCGAGATGAGCCGGCGTTGGGGCTTCGAAATACGTGGCGAAAAATCGCCCGGACGTCTTCAACACTTTCTTCATTTCCACCAGACAGCGAATGATGTGGTTGGCCGGGAGGTGCGTGAAGACCGATAGAGCCAGGGCGTAATCGAATGAATTCTCGAACTTGAAGAACTCGAACTTATCGCTGTACATGAGTTTTGGTTGCTTGGCATCCAGCTTGGCCTTGGCGACTTCTTGGACGGCGGCCTGGAGCAACGATACGTTGATGTCGAGACCGTGGTAGAGTCCTGGCTCCAGATAGCCAATGAAGTGAAGACCTCCGCGAAGGGCCCCACACCCGACATCGAGAAAGGTGTGATGCGGTCCCAACCCCTGTTGCTTCAAGAATTCAAACTGCAGGGTTCCGATCTCTTCCCACATTCCGCCGATAAAATTTCGGTGCGAGCCGGACGCAATTTCGTTCTTGGTCAATTCTCGGCCGTACATGTTGTACGTTTCCTGATTTTCGGCAGGCATAACTTGAGTTCCCCTGGTCGGGTTGTCTGGAATCATGAAGTTTGCATAAAGGACGGGGACGATTGCAAATTTTGGAGTTGTGCGAGGGCTTGATCAAGGCCCTGTCGCAATTGAGCGAGCGCCGGACCCACGGTCGCGTTCATTCCGCGAAGAAGAGGAAAGCCGGAATCTGGCGGAACGTTCTGCAGAACGAATCGGTCGGTCGTCTCCGGGAGTTCGCGAAGATAGCCGTAAAAGGACCTCTGCTCTGGCGTGACGGAGGAACCCTCAAGCGATGCGGGGTCGTAGTTCGTGTGCCGGAGATCGCCCGACACGAAATCTTTAATCGACTGCTCGGGGATGTCGTTCGCTGTTCGCAAAATGCCCTGAGCGAGAAGGAACTTTGCCAGGCGTTGGACGAAGCCGCAAGGGTCCGCGAGGATCTGGTCATAGGCGGCAACGAACATGGGAAGCCCTTGGGCGTTGATTAGCGACTGGTGATTGTAAAACTCCCACAGCTCCAAAGAGTGGACCGGCGCCAAACTGTTTCGCTTTTGGAGTGAGGCAGCGACTTCTAACGGATGTCGATGAATGAAAACGCAGACCGGACTACAGCCGAGCGTGGCGCACCAGTATCGCAGCATCAAACAATTTCGGGGATCCTTCCAACACCATTCTTTCGATGTGTCGTAGACACTGGCGAACGCTGCCCTTGCTTGTGGAAAAGACGCTTGCACGCCCGGAGCCTGCCACCAATTTTCAGGAAGGATCGGGGGGCTCGCCCAGTTGCCGCCCAGACTCAACAAAATGCTCTCGTTTAACTTATACAGCAGCAGACTTTCCCAGTGACCTTTTGGGTTGTCTGGTTGTTCCTTCATCAAATCGTTGGGGTGGCTTAAACTGACCCCCAACAAGTTTATCAATCGCGTGACAGTGGAGGTTCCACTTCGATGCATTCCAAGAACAAAAACCGGCATCGATTGTTCCTCCCGTGTGTTGTAAGTTTGAGTGGTGGCTTCTCCGCACGCCGAAGAATCAACCAGCGTAAGTGCTTACCGACAGCTTACAACTTCCGAAATGGCAAACAAACGAAAACTGTAAAACTACGTGAACTGTGGACCCTGCCCAGGTTGCTCGAACCACATGACCGTCATAACGAAAACCGGGGGATGTTTCTGGTCAGAGCCGCATTCTTTGTGGGGTGGTGTGGTCGCTTGGTGAGATGTGATTTTTGACAAGCCTGAAACGCGAGCGAAGGCTTGTCAAAAATACCTCTTCCAAATCCGCGAGTATCTTTGCAATTCCAACCCAGGGTTGTCAGTTTTTCGCGAGCCACGATAATAGAGTAATTAGGCCCGCCCGACGATGTCCACACACAAAGTGAAGGCCCATGGATCTTAACGACTTCGGCACCGAGTGTGACACCTCCCATCGAGTTTCCAATCACCACAGTGGTCTGTATCCCCACAACCATTATTCCACTCACGAATCGGCGTCCGTGCCAATCCAGTGGAAGGTGGCGACGCCGGGAGTTTACGAGGCATGCGGGACCACGCACCCGCGACTTCCTGCGGGAGCCTACGGGTGCAGCCTCAACCAATATGGCGAACCGCAATTCCTGGTCAAAGATCTCCAAGTCGATGACCTGATCGATTTTGCAGACAGTTTGCCAGCGAAGATTCTGGCCGAAATCGACAGCTTCTGGGAGCATGGCGAGACCTTCCGCCGATACGGGTATTTGCATCGTCGTGGGTATTTGCGCTATGGCCCGCTAGGATCCGGATAAAGTTGCGTGGTGCATCAAGTCGTTCACCGCATCATTCGGGCCGGCCATGTCGCCGTGTTTTGCGAACATCCCGGTCTCTTGACTCGCGCGATGGAACTGTTTCGCAAGATCGAAACCACTCGGCCCGTCGTGTGCCTGTTTGAAGACATCGACGCCATCATCGAAATCCACGGCGACAGCGAACTCCTACAGTGGCTCGATGGCTCGCACCAAATCGACAAAGTCATCAACATCGCGACGACCAACTATCCCGAACGACTAGACCGACGAATCGTGTCTCGACCGCGTCGCTTCGACAGAATCATCAAAATCGAAGCTCCCGAATCGCACATCCGAAAGCTCTATTTTTCAAAGAAATTGCCCGACCTTTCCGAAGAAGAGATCAACCGCTGGACCGACTTGACCAAAGGCTTGTCGTTCGCGGCCCTGGCAGAATTGGTCATCAGCGTGGTGTGTCTGAAGAACTCCCTGGAAGACAGCATCGAAGTATTACGTCACCTCGACGACCAATCTCCGAGTAGTCGCGAGTTCCATCGACCGGGGAAAATGGGCTTCGGGACGCTCAGTTGACGACCTTCGCGACTCAGATCAATCTGCGGCCTTGACGCATTTTCCCCTTTTTGATTGTCACTTCCTTGGTTGCCTACGTATCATGCCACCAAGAAGTTTTCGCAACCGATCCCGTCACGTCCGCCAAGTAATTTCGACTGAATCCCCCGCCGTAAGCTTACTGAGTCACCATGATCCGCATTGCGTGGAGTTCATGACGGGCGGTTCCGATTGTTCGAAGCAATCGTTGTTGGAACGTGGTGCGCCGTATCGCGAGGAAACCGGAATGGCAAAAGAACATCTGACGGAAGCGAAGTGGAAATCCCTCGTCAGCAAGCACAAGTTGGACGACAAGACCGTACAAAAGGCGCTGGCTGCCTTCGGGAAACTCGAAGCTGGTGAGGAGTACGAGAAGCAAATCGAAGCCCTTGGGGAGATTTCCACCGTCGCCACGAAACTCAAGCCCAAGGTCAAGGACAACAAAGATGCAGCCAAGTTTCTGGACGAGATGCTCAAGGAGGCCAAGAGCCGCACAGCCGACATCGAAAAGTTGAAGAAGTCCAGCGATAAACAAGAAGAAGAGGACGACGACGGTGGCGACATCAAAAAACTCCTGGCGCGGATTCGAAGTGCCGGAGAGAAGCGTGTTCTTCAGTTCATGGTCTGCAAGAAGGGGGCCATGCGAGCCATCGCTTTCGCCAAGAAAATTGGCCAAAAACACCGAACGGAATTGAAAAAGAAGGTTGGCGATGGAGCCAAGTTCGTCAAGGGTGATTGCGCCTTTGAAGATGGCAAGTTTACATTCATCATGACGCAGACGGTCAGCGGCATGGCCAAGACGATCAAAAAAGCGCTCGCCGCCGAGACCGGCAAAACTGACTACAAAGTTCGAGTCCGAGACGACGCAAGCACCCTCGTCCTCGAGGACGAGGAGGATCGAGAGGACGCCGACTTCACAACACTTCCTGACCTGCCTGAGGAAGATGGGGAAGAACCAGAAGAAACTCCACAGACAATACCGGAAGTTGACTTTGGGCAATTGCAAAAGACCTTGAAAAGCCAAATGCAAGAAGCCCTGCCGCTCGTCAAGTTGGACGCGAACTTGGGACCAGAGTTCAAGACTTTGAGCGCGCAAGCGGATGCCGCCATCCGGCAAAAGAAGGAAGCGGAAGCGAACGAACTCTTGGATCGGTTGCAAAAACTGATCGACGATGCCAAATCTGGAACCGGGCAAGCGGGGGAACTTGAAAAAGCTCTCGTCGTTTGGCAAGGGGCTCGCGAGAAAGCCGTCAACCAACTCAAGGCACTAGCCAAAGCAATCGCCGCTGCAAAGGATCCAGACAGTGCGCCCGCCATTATTCTGGTCAACGCGATCATCAAGAACTTGACGGCCCGACCTGACACGGCCCAAAAAGTACAGGAACTCGAACGCTACATACAGACCGATGACATCATCGGCGACGCCGAACTGCCCAATGGATTTGGCGTGACCGTGCGACTGAAGCAACCGTTGCTGGCAGCCTTGGTGCCGCTCAAGCCATTGGTTTCGTGATCGAAAAATAGATATCCTTCGTGAGAACCGATACTCATCTTTTCAATCCGCCCTCACACCGAGCGGACTCTTGAACACACAAGGAATTACCCATGTCTAACCAGGGTTCTGGAAGCTCCTTGGCGAAGGTTCTGACGCGTTCCCAATCGAACCAGCAAGTCGTGACACGGCCTCGGGGTACCACCGTAACGACGGCACCGCCCTCGCAAAAATCCGAAGAGCAATGGCAGAAGGAGTATGACACGGAACTCAACAAGGCCAAGGAAGTGCTCCGCGATATTACAAAGTACACGGAAATGGATAAGGCCAAACTCGGGGAGTTGAAGAAACTGTTCGACGAGGCGTTGAACCATCGCAAAGCCCAAGAGCCCGAGTACGAAAAGGCCATCCAAAAACTGCAAAAGTTCCAGACCGATGGCAAGCAAGCCTTGAAAGTGGTCGCCAAGAAGGAGGACCGGGCGTCACGATCGGACCTCATGACGTTCGCGCAAGAAGCCGTCGTCAACGACATGTCGACTGTCTTGCCATCCGAGAGTTTTCTGGCCATTCAGGCGCTGATGAACCAACACCGAAATGCCGTCAAGACCGAGATTCAGGTGTTCGGGACGTATGACGACTTGCAAGACGTTATGGAAATCAAGGACGAGTCGGAACGAGCGACCACTTTGCGAAAAATCGGTGATGCCATCAACGCCGCGAAGGAACGCGAAAAGCAAATGCTCGCGGAAGTGCGAAAGCTCCCACCCCTCCCGGACAAGGCCACCGAAGAACAGAAAAAGACATACCGGGATGCGTTCGCGCTTGTCGTTACCATGTGCGAGCACATTCCGGGACCGTTCCTGGCGAGTTGGACTCCGAACTTTGCCGCTCGGATCAACACGCTGTGTCTCTCTCCCGAAGACAAGAAAAAGAAACTCGAAGAACTCAAGAAAGATGGCGGTTTCAGCGACATCGAGAAAACAGGGCACTTGGCGGTCTTCAAGGCCGGAATCGAACCACACTCGACGAAGGAATTCGAGCGTGTGGATTTCTACTTTGATAGCTTGATCTCGGCCCCGACGGGAGACGACCTCAAGGCCATCTATGAAGTCCAAAATGAGTTGATTGCCAAGGCACGCGAGATTCGCGATTGTGGCGGGACTCTCGCGGACTGCGAGAAAGTCCTCGAACACATCCCGCGAACTTGGTGGCCACCGGAATTTGTGGAAGAACTCCAGGCGTGGCGAAAGACCGAGCGTGCGCTTCGCAAAGAAGCCGTCCGGGACATGTTCGAGGAGAAGAGCGAGTTGCTCGAGACGGCGAAAGGGTGCGTCGAATTCGTCATGGGGACGTTGGGACAACTCGCGTCGATGCGAGAACTCGGGGCGGGCGGTGTTGGGCTGGAGCAAGGCGTCGAGACCAACGACATCAATAGCTGGTTGAACGACGACAAGATCGTTGCCGAACTCGCCAACTGGGGCGAAACCGTCAAAGGCGGATGGGAGACCGGCAGCGGTGTCGTCGAGGCCCTGAAGTCGGGGGACTTCACCAAGACCGACATGACGGCCGAACAGGCGGCCGAGTTGGCAACCAAGATTACCAAGTCCATGAATGACGTCATGAAAAATGTCGGCAGCCTTTGTAAACAAAAGGGAATTGCTCCCCCGCCCGATAGTTTCATGGCCACGAAATTCCTCCCCGGTCTTGCCATCGCCACGGCGGGAATCGACCTGGCATTGTCGATCAAGAATTTGGTGATCCACAGCAAACGGGCCTTCCAAACGAGCATAATGGAGAACGAAGCGTTGATGCTGTGGGCGAGCGGAAAGGACGAAGACGGTGGGGCGTTCGTGAACACCCTCAAGAACGAGATGCGCGGGCGGAAGACGCAGATGGCGAAGGATTCGCTCGACATCACGACGAACACCCTTGCTCTCGCTGGTGCCATTGGTGAGGCATCCGGGATGGGCGCGCATGCTGGCATCGCCATCAAGATCGTCGGCAAGGCCATCGAGGTCGGTGGGGTGATTGTTTTCACGAACATCGAATGGGGCCTTGCCAATAACGCCAAGAAGTTGATCAAGGAGGCCCAGGCTGGCAATCCGATCGCCCGGTTGCAGATCTTCGAAGAGTGTAACTTGTATGCGAAGATGTATATTGCCATCCTCGTCAAGGAAGGGCATCCGCTGGCGAAGAAGTTCCTGGAACAGCGAGGCATCGAAGAAGGGGATTTGACGAACGCTCTGTCGCTCAAGATCTTACGCGAAGCGATGCTCTCCGACGTCGACCAGCGCGACGAACGGGAAGTCGCCGATAGCCTCATCCAAGCGAACATCGAAGGATTCACGGGCGGCGGGATCATCAAAGCCGGCAAGGCTTTGTTGGAGAAAATGGCCCAGATCCCCAGCCTCATCAAGGGGACGCCTCCCGCCTACGACCCGGGTTGGATGTGGACCGGCGAGATTGCGATTGCAAAAGACAAGTACGACGGCGTCAAGACGATCGCCGAGACGAAAGGTCTCTACCACGAACTGACGGGGATTGGAAGGACCCTCGCGAACGTCGAGAAGGCCGAGACACTCGTCGCCAAGGCCACGCCGGAAAAGAAGCAAACTTGCCAGATGGCACTCCTCAAGGCCTTGCAAGTCGCTGAGACGAAGATACGCGGATGGACGCCGTTGACCAACCCGCAGGGGGAAGAAAAAAAGGTGACCGAACATAAGGGGATGGTCCTGTACCTGGTTGCGTTGCTCAAGAAGATGAAGGAGCGAATGGACGAGGTCGATCTCGGCCCGATCACCGACGACACGACCGACCCGCCGACGAGAGATTCCACACAAGGAGTCGGACTGACCGAACAGTTGAAGTCCTGGACGCCTACGCCGAATCAGCCCGCGCTGGCGTCTTCCCGCTGGAAATCGATTTTCCAAGACATGAAACAGCAGTGTTCTTACGACGGAGACGATGAGGGAATCGAAAACGCACTGAAGGCCGTCGAGAAAGCCATTGCCGATACGAATTACGACGACAACGCGACGGACAAACAGAAGCAGCGCGAAGCCCGCCTCACGGCCCAGACGAGATATAATGACCTGCTCAAACTTCTTAATGGTTTTTGGACGTCGTGCGGCATGGTCGAGAACATGCGAACGTACGTCACGGGCATGATCGGGCTCGTTGCGACCGACTTGCGGGAACTCGACAAGAAGCTCTATGGCTCTGGCGTGACGTGGGTGAGCCCGGCAAAAGGCATGGCCGAGAGCGCGATGTTCACCGCACTTCTTTGGGAGCGAACGTACGAATCGGCGGAGCAAGCCGGAGTCATCATCGCTGGCAAAGGCTCTCCCAAAAATGTCACGGCAGCCCTCAAGGAAGTGACTGCCGCGAAGCAAAAGTTGGATGACACCACAGACGCCAAGGCCAAGGTGAAGGCTCGCCAGGACTACAAAAAAGTTCTGACGAAAGTCTTCGCCGCCGCGAATGCGTTCGCGTCCGGACAGGGCACGATGGTGAAAGACCTGGCCGACTACGTCAAGGTGTTGTTGAACCGATCGCGTGAGTTGATGCTCGAGTGCGAGAAGGAACAAAACGAGGTGGCCTTCACCGTCCCGACCGACAAGAAGAACTTGACGGACACAGACTTCCGCGCCGTTTACAACGCTGCCGTTGAGGCTGGGGCGATCGAGCCGGGGGAAAGTACGGCGAGGAAAGTCGAAGGAGCGCTCAAGAAGTACGTTGCCGGCAAGGACAAATATTCGACCGAATCGAGTTGGAAGGATAAACGCAAGGCAGCGCTCAAGACCAAAGCCGATTTGGGAAAAGTCCAGCAAGCCTTGAGCGAATTGTCCGGCCTGTATGGCGAACACAAGTCGTTTGGCTCATACACTCGCGGCCTCTTGGACAAGGCCAACAAGCCAGAGTTGACCGCCGAACTCGACAAGGTTCTTGATGGGCAAGCGACGGGCCAGGACTTCCCAGCCAACACCGAGTGGAAGTGGGAAGACGCGACGTGGCAAAAGGCCAAGAAAGTGGCGATCGATGCGGGACTGATCGAAGACAAAGCCACCGGATTGGGCGGGTCACTCACGAAGGCCAAAAAAGCCTACGACACGGCCATCACCGGGGCCACCAACACCGAGAAATATCCTGGCTGGAAGCAGGAAGCCATCACGGCCATTCGGTTGGCTCGGAGCCTTGCGGCCACGCTCAAGGGAACGACCAAGAACGCGAACTTTCAGAATTACTTCAAAAAATTTATCGATGAGGCGGACACCATGGTCGGGCAACTGCCGTAAGGGAATTAAGAAAGTTGCTTTTCGCTCCGCGAAAAGCAACTATTCCTTCGGCCCCTCTTTCGCCTCGTCCCAGATCGGGCCATACACTTCTTTATCAAACGGCGGGCAGCCGGTCGCGAACTGCCCGAGTTCGTTGTGTTTCGAACGCATCAATGCCGTGCAATAACTGAACGTCCGACAAATACGTTTGCGTTCAAGTTGTCCAGTTTCCTTGAGCAAGACGGGGAAGTCGGGCATCGGTAACGCGGCCCGTCCGACTCCCATGAACGTGATTCGTCCGTCGGCGATGTTGGCTGCTCCGGCTTGTCCCAGAAATCCCTGGAGATAACTGTAACCGCTTCCCACCATCGGCAGGTCTGGAAACTTTTGTTGGAGTTCGTCGGCGAGTCGAAAATGGCGATCTACTCCGATGAGTGGATGCTCGGGTGATTCGTAGCCGTCGGGCGGTGGGTACTCGAACGGGCGGATCACATGAGGGACGCCATACGGATTGCCCATCGTGATGTTGACGAGTTCGACGCCGAGTTTTTGCATCTCCCCAATCCACCAAATTGGCTCGGTCAAGTCGGGCGTGAAGGGATCATCTTCGCGTGTCCCCCATGCACCGCGGACCGGCGTTTCGTGCGGGCAGGGTTCGCCGTCGTCGGAGCCATTTTGTTTTTGGAACGAAATGCAATCGAAGACGTTCAGCCGCGTTGCGAGAACCAAGTCCGGCACTTCGCTCTTGATGGCGGTGAATATTTCGCGGGCCAGCCGAGTGCGATTTTCGAGACTGCCGCCATACGGACCGGGTCGCGTTTTCGCGGCCAACATCTCGTTGAGTAAATAGCGATGACATTGTTTGATGTCGACGAACTGGAAGCCGCATTCGTAGGCCCAGTTTGCGGCTTCCACATAGTGATCGACGAGTCGTTTGAGGTCATCGTCTGTCAACGTCGGATAGTCGGCATCGATCGTTTTTCCGGTGGCTTTGTCGACCACGGTTCGCGGATCGAGAATCGGATCGTGGTAGGCAATCTTCGGGCGGGCGTGGCTGTAGCGTCCTGAGTGGGTGAGTTGGAGGCCGATCACCAAGTCATCGGCGACTCCGAACGCCTCCCGGTGAGCGGCCTCGCACTGTTCTCGCATCTGCTTGAGAGCCGGCGCCGTTCGCTCGTTGATTTGTAACTGTCGCGTATTGGCTCGGCCTTCTTCAACGACCGCCGTGGCTTCTCCCCAAATCAACTTGGCCCCGCCGGCTCCGAATCGTTGGTAGCGCCGGAAAGTCAAGCCATCGGGCTTGCCGTCCAGAGTTCCGTCGCAACCTTCCATCGGTTGAATGCAAAGTGAATTTCCGACCGTGAGCGGACCGATGGAGGCTCGTCGAAACAACGGGCTCAAGTCTTCCTGAAAGCGGATCGCGAGATTGAGGTTTTCGCACTCCTGGCGAATGTCGTCCAACGATTTGAATTTGAAGAAGCGTGCCAAGGGAGTCTCCAATAAACTTTTCGCGACTCACATTTCAATGTAGCCGAGTATCGATTCGTCTTCTGGAAAGTTATCCGGGATCGCTGGACCGTAGAGAAGAGTTGGAAGTCTGGTCTGCATACTCAAGTCTGGCCCTGCCTCAGCAGCGGCTAACTGGAAGGCGATGCCTGAGATGTCCCTGGGAGGTTCCCTCTCGTCGATGAATATGCCCAAAAGTTGGTTGTGAGCGGTCACCACCTGGCGAATAGTGTTGCGGGAGTCGATGTCTTCGAGTCCGATGTGGTGTCCGACCCAACCCAACACCGACGGGTGTAGAGCGAGGGGAAGGAGCGAATGGAATTCTGCGAAGTCTTTGAATTGAAGAAGCACCACAAATCCGACTTTATCGGCCAATGAAAGCAACTCGATGTCCCCATCCCCATAGCCCGGAACGACTGCATTGATTCCGTTATCTCGAAGCCTTGCGACTTCGGATTCGGTGAGTTTCTCAAATCCGATCCCCTCAATCCCGCGTAAATGAAACGGCTTTCCGTTCCAGCGCAATCCCTTCGGCGTCAACTGTACCGAACGCAACCCATGAGTCAGAGTTCCGCGTGCGAGTCGTTTGTCGCCATCCCAAAGTTCGATGGGACCGGAATAAAGAAATGGGGTGGCTGGGTCCCACAAGCTCGGCTCGGGGATGATGACTTTTCCCGCAAGAGTCGCGGAACTCCACTCGGGAACATCGATGGGTTTGATGGAATACGCAATCTCGATTGTGCTCGAGTACTGGCAAGTTGGACCCATCAAACGCCCGCGAATTTCCGGCGAGGAGAGTGAACCCTCGGTGTAAAAGAGCAAGTGCAGTTCAGCATTCGTTGGGGTGAGGGTATGCTGGCGGACTTCGACGTTCGTGAGTTGTTCGCCTTCCTCGGGAATGAAAACCATTTCGTTTCTCTTACGTTTCGATGTCGGGGATCTGCCAGTCGATCGGTTCCTTGCCGAGTTCTTCGAGGGCCTTATTTATCTTAGAGAACGGTTTCGAACCAAAGAACCCTTTGTCCGCCGAAAGCGGCGACGGGTGGGCAGAGTCGACGATTTTGTGTTTCGTTTCGTCGATCTTCTTCCCTTTCTTTTTCGCGTACCCGCCCCAGAGCACGAACACAACAGGGTCTTCTCTTTCGTTCGCGGCCTTGACCGCCGCATCGGTGAATTTCTCCCAACCTTTGCTGCCGTGCGAACCGGCTTTGTGGGCCCGCACAGTCAACACAGCGTTGAGCATCAACACGCCCTGTTTGGCCCACGGAACGAGATAGCCGTTGTTCGGAACCGAGCAACCGACGTCGTCGCGAAGTTCCTTGTACATGTTTTTGAGCGAGGGCGGCGGTTTGACTCCGGGCCGAACGGAGAACGAAAGCCCGTGAGCCTGGTTGATGTCGTGATATGGATCCTGGCCGATGAGGAAAACTTTGAGTTCCTCAAATGGGCAATACTTGAAGGCATTAAAGACGTCGTTCTCCGGCGGAAAGACTGTGTATTCTTCACGTTCCTTGTCGACGAATTCGGCGAGTTCTTTAAAGTATTTTTTCTCGAATTCGTCGGCCAGAACGGCTTGCCAACTTTCGGGCAGATCGACTTTCATGATGCTTTTCCTTTGGGCTTCTTCGGTGGCTTCTCGGTTTCTTCCTCGACCTCATCGACGCCGTTGCGTGGGCAGAAATCGGAGAACATGCAGGTCAAACATTGCGGCTCTTTCGACGTGCAAGTGTATCGTCCGTGAAGTATCAGCGCGGGGCCGAACGAAAGCCACTTTTCCTGAGGAATGAGTTTCATCAACTCGCGTTCCTGCACTTCGGGCGTTTTCTTCTTGCTATGTCCGA
>CAYYUU010000080.1:0-11250 GCA_964474955.1 uncultured Alcaligenaceae bacterium
ACGCCCTTTTGGAGGGACGTCACGACGCAGTTGGCCGGGAGGGTCAAGTCCAGGGCTACTCATTTCGGAACAACAGGTTGCTCACAGTTTTCACTTCGGCCTCGCCAAACACCCACGGCGAGTAAACGAAGTTCAACACGACAACACTGGCCAGAAACAGCGTGACCACGCTCGTCTTGAGCCACCACTTGCGTCCCCGCAATTCGTGGTCCAGATATCCAAACACCAAGGCCAACAACATCAGAAAAAAGATGGGGAAGAACCGTTCTGGGACGCGGAGCCGATCCGCCATCGGGACCACCTGGTAAAAGCACCAGTACGGGGTGCCTGTGAAAGCCGGGATCATCATCACCATTGAGACAAACGCTGTGATGGCTACTGTCGTCCACTTCGGGCCAGGATTCGTAAAGACCCAGCGCATCGCCAGGACGGCCAAACCCAGCAACGGGAAACCAACATACAAAAACCCGTGTGTGGGGGTCACGAACTCAATCGGGTTGTCGAGGGTAAATCCACTCGCCTGAACCCAGCTGAGGTCGAAGATTTCGGCTTCGGCCTGCAGTCGCTCGATCAGATAAAACGCGCTCAATCCGAGTGCGACACCGACCGCAATAACCCCGTGCACAACGAGTTTGAGAAAAGGCGTCACTGGCAGTGTGGCCCGAATGTGGGTAATGTAGAGCGAGACCAAAAAGACCGGCAAGGCCACTGTTCCCAGGAAAAGTGTGTAGTACGGCGACGACAAGATCTGCACGGCCATCACCACACCTAGACCAACAGACCAGACGAAACTCGCCCGACCGACCGCAAGTTGATAGACGCACAAAAACGCCAACGGAATGTAACACACCTGGACTTGATTCATGTGCCCCAGATAGTGCTGGGCAAAGACGTAGTTGGCGGTTTGGTAAATGATGCCGCCAACCAAACTGAAGAAGACGTTGTTGAGGTAAACTCGCAAAAAGCAGTACGCGGCGAGTCCGTTCAGAAAAAAGATGCCGACGAAGAACAGATTAAGTGCGGTCATCGCGTCGCAGCCCGTCACGACCATCGCCGAACCACACACCGCCAGATAACTGATCGGCAAGTCAAATTCGTTCACCGAGTAAAATTTCTCTCCTCGACGAATGCCGTCCCGAGCGTCGTCCAACGCTTTCGTGTATTGCGCCGTATCGTCCCACATCAACCTCCCTTCGTACATCTCGTAGGTGTCCTTGTCGATCGTTCGCTTGTAATGTGGATCCAGAAGAAACACGCCAGCAAACAACATCGCGCTCAGGGCGAAAAAAACGAACGGCGTGATGACTTCCAATACTGTCTGCAACGCCGAGGACTTGTGGGGTGATGTCGCAGGCGGGACAACCGCGGGAGCTTCGAGAGTGGTGGCCATGAGCGATCAGAAATCCAAAAGGTTCAAACATTTAGGTTCGGTGAAATTTTCGATACCGGGTCTCAATTACCATAGGGTTCTCTCTCGCAACTTCAAACGAATTGACGGAATCGAGAGCGCAACCTTGGGGGTCGGATTTGCTGGGAAATCGGAGGCACACGCGAGCCTCGCAACGTCGCTGAAAGTGTGTTTTTGGTGGCACGTCCCCAAACGAAGTGAGGGGCGTGAACCCATCTTGGGCCCCCAGAAATACCACGCCGCTCGCGCCGCTCGTGGCGTGCCACCGGACAAAGAAACCCCCGAGGCCGCACTTTCAGTGATATTACGCGAGCCGCGTGTACCTACGATCACAACGATATCCCAAAATACACAAGAGCACCGTTGTCAACAGAGTTTCGCCAGCAATACGTTGCCACACAGACGAGAGGGTTATATTTATAATGGGCAACGCGATGTCTTGATTTCCAGCGTCTCGAAGCTTCCCGAAACACCGAAATGGGCGTATTCCTGACACTGTTGGCCTTCCTGGGATCTTGGAATTCGGTTCGAACACTCTCCACAATTGACGGCAAGTCAGGCCGACTCACCCTTGACTCGCGCCTTCGAGTAACGCCGATTGGACCGAGCGAATTTTGCCCTGCCAACAACTCCCACGAACCCAATTTGCAGAGGAAGCCAAACGACAAGCACCACCTTGAAGCCACAACCAGGGGAGAAAGAGAGGCGTTGGTTCGCCTCTCTTTTTTTGTACCTTCGGCCCACCAAACAACATTGTCCGGAACACACGATGCCCAAGCGAACTGACATCCACAAGATTTTGCTCATCGGCTCTGGTCCGATTGTCATCGGCCAAGCTTGTGAATTCGATTATTCCGGCACCCAAGCTTGCAAGGCACTCCGGGAAGAGGGATACGAGATTGTTCTCGTGAATTCCAACCCCGCCACGATCATGACCGACCCGGAAACGGCCGACCACACCTACATCGAACCGATCACCTGGGAAGTCGTCGCCAAGATCATCGAGAAAGAAAGGCCCGACGCATTGTTGCCGACGTTGGGCGGCCAGACGGGTCTGAATACCGCGATGGACCTGGCCAAGAAGGGGGTCCTGGAAAAATACAACGTCGAGATGATCGGAGCGAGGGCCGACGTCATCGACAAGGCCGAAGACCGCGACAAATTCAAGCAAGCGATGGTCAAAATCGGCATCCCGGTTCCCGACAGCGGCCAAGCCCACACACTCGCACAAGCCCAGGCCATTCGGGAGCAAGTTGGACTCCCGTGCGTGCTCAGGCCAAGCTTTACGTTGGGTGGTTCGGGTGGTGGGATCGCTTACAACCGCGAGGAGTTTACCGAACTGGTAACACGCGGCCTCGACCTGAGTCCAGTGAACACCGTTCTGATCGAGAAATCCGTGATCGGTTGGAAGGAATTCGAACTGGAGGTCATGCGAGACAACGCCGACAACGTGGTGATTATCTGCGCGATCGAAAATTTCGACCCCATGGGCGTTCATACCGGAGACTCGATCACCGTCGCCCCGGCCCAGACCCTCACCGACAAAGAATATCAACGGATGCGAGACGCGGCACTGAAGATCATCCGCGAGATTGGCGTCGAGACTGGCGGCAGCAACATCCAATTTGCCGTCAACCCGGAGAACGGTGACATGATCGTCATCGAGATGAATCCCCGTGTCAGTCGCTCCAGCGCGCTGGCGTCGAAGGCGACAGGATTTCCGATTGCCAAGATAGCCGCAAAATTGGCCGTCGGGTATCGCCTCGACGAATTGCGTAACGACATCACCCGGGAAACGACGGCGTGTTTTGAACCGACCATCGATTACGTCGTGACGAAGGTCCCACGCTGGACGTTCGAAAAGTTCCCGGAGGCCGATCAGACGCTCACGACGCAAATGAAATCGGTCGGCGAAACGATGGCCATTGGACGGACGTTCAAGGAGTCGCTCCAGAAAGCCCTCCGCGGGCTCGAAACCGGTCGCTTCGGGATTGGATGTGATCGTGCAGATCGTTGGGGCACTCCCACTCAACCGACGCGGGACGAAATCCTCTCCAAACTCGCCACGCCAACGGCCGAACGTGTGTGGTATATCCGCTATGCCATGCTCATGGCACTGGAGTCTCGTCCAGACCACGAACCTCCCCGCGAAACCCTCAACAAGAGTATCGCGGAGGTTCACAAACGCACGAAGATCGATCCATGGTTCCTGCGCGGCATCGCCGACCTCGTCGAACTGGAGTTGCGTCTGAAAGAACATCAGGAGGTCCAGTCCGTTTCGGACGACCTTTTATGGGAAGCCAAGCAAGCTGGGTTTTCCGACAAGCAACTCTCGAACATCTGGGGCATGACCGAACTCGAATTACGCCGGCACCGAAAAGAACGAGGCATCAACGCGGTGTACAAACTGGTCGATACTTGCGCCGCCGAGTTCGAGGCGTACACTCCCTATTACTACTCGACGTACGAGAAACCCACGCGACAACTCGAACTCGACAACGAAGGCAACCCGACGGGCCAATTCCAGCTCATCGAGAACGACGAAACAACTCCATTTCAAGCGGGCGTGACCAAGCCACGAATCATGATCCTCGGGGGCGGTCCGAACCGCATCGGCCAGGGGATCGAGTTCGACTATTGTTGCTGCCACGCGGCGTTTGCTCTCAAAGCAGCTGGCTACGAGACGATCATGGTCAACTGCAACCCGGAAACCGTCTCGACCGACTACGACACGAGTGATTATCTGTTCTTCGCGCCGCTCAGTTTGGAAGACGTTCTGAACATCTGTGATCGAATGCATCCAGAGGGCCTGATCGTTCAGTTCGGCGGGCAAACGCCATTGAACCTGGCGCGTCCGCTCGCGGACGCCGACGCTCCGATCATCGGGACGAGCGTTGAGTCGATCGACACCGCGGAAGATCGCGAACGGTTTCAGACCCTCCTGGAACACCTCGGACTCAAACAACCGGAGAACGACACGGCGACGAATTTGAATCAGTCGTTGCGAGTCATTCGAAGAATCGGGTTCCCCGTCGTCGTGCGTCCGAGTTACGTGCTCGGCGGTCGGGCGATGGAAATCGTCTACGACGAGGAAGCCCTGACCAGCTACATGGAGCAATCCGTCGCGGTCGCCAAGGGCAAGCCGATCTTGCTCGACAAGTTTCTCGAATCGGCCATCGAGGTCGACGTGGATTGTCTGTGCGACGGGACGCGGACGTTCATTGGCGGAGTGATGCAGCACATCGAGGAGGCCGGCGTTCATTCCGGCGATTCGGCGTGCGTCCTTCCGCCCCACAGTCTGCCCCAAGCCGTGATCGACGAGATCAAAAGGCAGACCCGGGAGATGGCCCTGGCGTTGAACGTGTTGGGGCTGATGAACGTTCAGTTCGCCGTCGCCAAGGACTACACGATTTACGTATTAGAGGCGAACCCCCGAGCCAGCCGGACCGTCCCATTCGTGGCGAAAGCAACGAATGTTCCGCTGGCCAAGTACGCGGCCCTCATCATGGTCGGTAAGACGTTGGACGAATTGGACCTGCACGAGGAACACATTCCCAAACACTTCTCCGTCAAGGAGAGTGTCTTTCCGTTCAACAAGTTTCCAGGCGTTGACATCATCCTCGGGCCAGAGATGCGTTCGACGGGGGAAGTCATGGGGATCGACGATACCTTTCCCATCGCCTACGCGAAAAGTCAGATGGCGGCTAGCGCCACGCTGCCGAGCGAAGGCAGCATGATCTTCCTCTCGGTGGCGGACCACGACAAGCGAGAGATTTTACCGACCGCGCAAAAACTGGCGAACTTGGGCTACAAACTCATCTCGACACGTGGAACGGCCAAGGCGCTCCAAGAGGCAGGCATCGAAGTCGAAGAGATCCCAAAAATCCAGGAAGGACGCCCGAACCTAATCGATCGCATGAAGAACGACGAGGTGGAATTAGTGATCAACACGCCCAGCGGAAAGGGGGCTCGGACCGACGAAGGAAAGATTCGAGCTGCCGCAGTCGCCCACGGCATTGCGTGCATCACGACTCTTTCGGCTGCCCAGGCTGCCGCGGAAGCTTGTGAGGCACTTCGGAATAATGAATTAAAGGTCATGTCCCTTCAAGAGCGATATCGACAACAGTGACGACAGGTGTCTCCGTATTTTCGGAATTTTGGTATTTGCCACAAGTGAAGGATGGATTTTCGACAAGCCTGAAGCGCCAGCGAAGGCCCTCTCTGTCTTTCGCGTTTTTCAAAAGCCTGAAACGCCAGCGAAGGGCCTTTCTTTTCTCCTTCGGTCGCGCTTCAGGCTTGTATCGAAGATTCCGACGCTCCATCAAAGCGCCCTCACAATGGGAAAGATGTGACGCCATCTGGTCTTGTTCAAACCGACAACTCTGCTGTGATGGATTGGTCCGAGTAATCTTTTTTTCTCCAGAGACCCTCCATGTCGGATGAGCAAATCCAGGGCGACTGGAATCGGAACCGTGATTCCTCAAGCCCTTCGGAAATCCTGATCGCTGTCAAAAGACCTGTCACGAGATCCGGACTGTTCGTCGGGGTGTCGTTGGTGGCCGCAACAATTTTGTTTTTTAGCTGCCTCCTTTTACTCCTTGCCGCTCCCGAACCAAGTTTGCTTTATGAGGTAGTTTTTTCAGCCTGCTTTCCAACGATGTTTGTATGCTTGGTTGCCGTGCCACTCGTTGTGGCCATCTTGAAGAAGTTGGCACCGACGGAGGAAATCACAATCACTTCGACCACGGTGCGAGTCGTTGTTACATCCCGTGGAGAGACGAAGAGGTGGGCCGCACCAGTCAACCATTACCTCGGCATCTTGAAAACTCATCACCGCGGGACTTGGCAACCTTCCCAGACCCGAAAGAAGCCAACCGGTTTGTGTCTGTATTTAGTGCACCGCAACCAACACAAGACCGTCTTGTTATGGAATGCGGAGAGCGACGAGGAAGACGAAGCCATCGTGGCCAGGAAACTCTGGTTGCGGTATGCAAACCAGCTTAGCCTCGTGCCGTTGGAAGAGACCCCGTACGGAATTCAAGAGTACCACTCTGGGGACTTGCAGGAACAGCTCGCCGGTCAGAAATCGAGCGAAGTGTCCGGGACAGTTCCCAAATCAACACAGATCCAACCCGATCATCTGCCACGTTTCCTGGAGCAAACTACCGCCCCACAACCTGGGGTGCTGACCATTCCCGAATTGCCACCATCAAGTTCCATCCAATACAATGCCGAGGCGGATTCCTTGACGATCACCTACCCGGAACGCGAGCCAAAAAAGCCCGAATGGCTACTGCTGGGACAAGGTTGTTTGGTGGTGGTGTTTGTAACTTTCGGGCTTACGGGTCTGTTCGCAGCTTTGTCGTTGACGTTGCAGAGAGACGACGGATTTGTTTATCTGGTCTCCATTGCATTCCCTTCGCTCGTCCTCTTGATCATTGGGAGCATCGTGGGAATTGCCGCCTGGACGAAACGAAATATCGTCTCGGAAGTGATCGTGACGCCGGGCGAGATTTCGGTCAGTCAGGTGATGCGGAGAATGAAGATGCTTCTCGCACGGGTCAAGGTCGACGAACTGGAAGCGATCGAGGTGAATTTGCATCATTTCTACAGCGACGAAAGCATCCAGCCGGAGTCGGTCTGGGCGGTAGTGTTGATTACTCCGACACAGATCGAACCTCTCGGAAGGGGGCTTTCTCTCGAACACTTACGGTGGATGAAGACGGCGATCATCAACTGGCTTTGTGATTGGCGCTCCAGAAGCGGAAAGGGGACCGCCTCATGAAACATGCGGTCACCAGTCACTTGCCGAACCATCCTCCTGCTTGCCTTCTCACCGTCGATCGAAGTTTCGCCAAGCCCGAGCACTACCTGGGCGTCTTGTTGATTCCTTTGGTTCTGGGCATTTTCACGTTCTTGCTATTTGGTTTCGACTCGCCGAACGCGGACACCAGAGTGTTAGTCCTGCTGGGGTGGTTGGTGGCCGTCGCTCTCGGCGGCCCGACGCTGGTGTTGATGATTCGAAAGATTGCGACGAGTGAGCAGATCACCATCACGTCCGAGATGGTCCACGTCCGAGTTCAATGTTTTGGCACCGCCAAGGGTTGGTCGGAACCACTCAGCCACTATAACGGAGTCTTGAAGACTCAACACCTTGGTGGCTGGAGCCCGGCAACGAGGCGAGAAAAACCGACCGTGTTGTGTTTGTACTTGGTCCACCCAACTCGGTCGAAAACGGTATTGCTCTGGAAAGAACAAGGCGGCCAGCGAGAGGAGGAACTCCAGGCCCGGAGACTCTGGTTACGATACGCGAACGTGCTGAACACCGTGCCCCTCGAAGAGACGGCGTATGGGATGAAGGAATATCACCCCGAAGACTTCCAGGAGCAAATCGTTGGTCGCAGTCATGCGGGTAGTCGGATGAACGCCGACTCGACCCACATTCGGCCCGACCATGTCCCCTTCACTTCGTTTCTCGAACAGTTCGCCTCTGGACGCACGGGCCTCGAATCCGTCCCGGCTCCCCCGGAGGAGGCCAGCATCGAACACGAGGCTGGTGCGGATTTCTTCATCATCACGTATCCGCGGAGTCCCGCACGCGGCGAGAAATGGGCGAGCCGAGGGGACATCTTACTGGTGGCCTTGATGTTCGTTTTGGGCGTCTCGGGCATCATGACGGGTATTCCCTCTGTGGGGTGTCTGGCCAGCATTTTGATGTTGGCGGGAGCGCTCATCGGGTTCGTGTCTTGGATGCGTTGGAACATCAAGTATGAAGTGTCCGTGACGCCAAGTCGCATCTTGTATTGTTGGATGGGACCAACTCAACGAGTCGAAATCGCCAGGCTTGCAGTCGATGAAGTCGAAGAGATGGAGGTGAAGCAACATTACTGCAATATGGGCGACGAACTCTCGCAACCAGGAGTCGATTGGGCGCTGGTCTTGATTACGGCAACCCAAATTCAACCCATCGGACGGGGACTGCCGAAGGAGGCACTGCGTTGGATGAAGACGGCCATAATTCATTGGTTGTGTGAGTGGTATTCGAGGGAGGGGGAAAAGTAGCCGTGGAAAGTTTGGAGAGTTGCTTTTCGCCGAGCGAAAAGTCATATCCAAGACAAACCTATTCGCTCTGCGAACAGCAACTCTTCTCTTGATGGCTCAGCCGAACAACTCGCCCTGTTGCAGCGCCGGTTCCGACCCCAACTCACCACTCGGAATCAGTTCCCGGAGCACGTGACCGGCCGCCGCCATCCCGCTCAAGAAAGCTCCTTCGACTCTCGCTCGACAACACCAATCACCGCACACCACCAATTGTTTCTCGGGATCGAACAACGCGACGTCGTCCAACGGTTCAGGTGGAACCGAGTAACGCCAACGGTGCGTCGAGGTGTGAACGCTCGGGATCGGTTCGTGCCCGGTAGCGTTCCAAAATTCCTCCAACAACGCCTTCGTGACTTTTTCTGGATCGGCCTCGATACGGTCGTCCGACCATTCGGGCGAACCGTGCAGCACCCAGCAATCGAAGTGGTCCGGACGTCCCGGTTTGCTACTGTTGCGGGCAATCCAGGACAACTTGGAATCGTGAACGAAGGCCCCATCAAACGGCACTTCCACGCGGGATTGCAGAGCCACCATGACGGCCCAACATCCTCGCATCGTCACCTGCGATGTCTTCGAGGTCAGTGGCGAAGTGTCCCCGATGAGTTGAGTTGCCTGTGTCGGTGGAGTCGTCACAACGACGAGGTCGAACGTCCCGAGGTCCTTGCCTTCGATGTCCCTGAGTGACCACTTCTTGCCGTTACGAGTGAGAGGAGCTACCTGGGTCTGGACAGTGACATTACAGTCTTCGACGAGGTGCTTCCCGATGGCGTTCATTCCGGGGACAGCAACGTATCTGGGATGAGAGCTGTGGTCGGTGATCTGTCCGCCTTGTAGTTTGACGATGTCACCATTCCACTCGGCGACGATTCCGATGTCTCGCCACGAGTCCACGTAACTGCGGAATCTGTTGTCCCTCACGGTGAAGTATTGGGCACCGTGGTCGAACTGAATGTCGTCGGACACCCTTCGGTTCGACATCCTGCCGCTGACACCTCGTCCCTTGTCGAAGACCTGCACATCGTATCCGTGGTCGGTCAACGTCCGGGCACAGAACAACCCAGAGAGACCGGCTCCGATGACGGCAACTCGTGGCATGTTGTTGGAGAGGGGTCTGTGGACGACTTCCTTGTAGGCTCGGAGATTCAACCGGCGAGCGTGGTCTTCGGTCGGACGGGGTCGGACTGTCCCGAGGATCGGTTGGGGTGGCTGGAACGGTCTGTCGAACTGGCCGAGGCACCAAAGGATGCCGCCATACGAGGACGGATCACGACCATCGAGGGCGTAACGATGGTTCAAATCGAGGATCGTTTGCAGGGCTCGTTCGGGCGACTCTGTCCATTGCAAGACGGCCTTGCCCCACGTCATGCGGACGTTGTTGTGGAGTTCTCCCTGCTTGAGCAAGGAGTGTTGGCACGCGTTCCATAGGTCGTCGTCCGTCTTACCTCGTGCGAGACTTTCCCACGAGTACAACGCCGGTCGTGTGTCCTCCTGGTGCTCGCGGAGAGTCTTGACGGCCCAGTCGGGAAGGCTCTTGAGGGTGTCGATGTCCTTGTGCCTGTGGAAGCAAAAGTTGTGGGCCAACTCACGCCAGATGAGTAACTCGTCGAGGTACTTTTCGGCGTCGCGTTCGGTGGCCTCGCGGGCGACCCGAAATGGGGAAACCATGCCGAAATGCAGGTACGCGGACATTCGACTGACGGCCCCGAGCAACGACGCGTCATTGCGTTTCTTGGCGTATCGTGACAGCCCCTTGTCACGGAATTTCTCCCAACGTGCGTAACCAGCGACCGACCCACCTAGCGTATGTGGGACAGGTCCTACGGCGTGGTCGATTTCGCATTGCCCAATCAGTTGTGCGAGGTCCGCAGTCTGCAAGTCGAGTGGTTCGAACGAGAGGTCATTCGGGACAAAGGGTGCTTGCGAGGTGACTTGTTCCGTCCAGGGTCGTGTGAGTCGTTCTTCATACAACTTGCGAGTTGCATCGCGGTACTTGAAGGCTCGGTCGTAAGGCTTGCCTATCAATTGCATCGGGACCACGCAAGCGGTATCGACGCACCAGATGGGGACTTCGCACGATTCACGCAACGCTTTGACCCACCCCAGCAGCGGCTCGACGGGGAGGTCTTCCGTCACCACAAGGGCGGCTCTCTGTGCCAGCGTCTTGAGGTGCGGTCCTCGATGTCCCCGCCGTTCCAAATGAAAGGCATATCCGATGTTCCTGTCTGCCAACTCGGCCTGGACATCCTTCGCACCTTGCAGAATGAACGTGTGGAGTCGGTCCGAGGCGAACGGGTATCTCTCCGAAAGACCCTGATACACGAACAACGGGACGTCGAGATCGTTGGCCGCGAGCAGGGCCGCGTCGAGGGCTGGGTTTTCGTGCCCTCGTAACGCATTGTGCATCCAGTAAAGGACGAACTGTCCTTCGGAGTTGGGAGGGACGTCCTTGACGATGCGAATTCGTTCGGAAATGGGGGTCGGAAAGTTGTGTTTGAGATTCTGTACCATGTGGGTCCTTCGATAAACTCTGTCGGATCATGACTATGAAGATTCATAGGCACGGAATCAAAGAATCCCAAGCGGTCTCCGAATCCACCACAATCATTTATTGAACGAGATTCGGGCTCAATTGTGCGAACGACATCCCGCACACCCACAGCAACCAATCGGCGAACCCGGCGGAAGTGAAACTGGTTTTGGCAACGGCACCTTTTCTGGTGCTTTTTCGAATCGGTCGATTT
>CAYYUU010000080.1:11260-13576 GCA_964474955.1 uncultured Alcaligenaceae bacterium
AAGATGGCGCTGCGGATATGGTCGACCGACTGATCACCGGGTCGTCGTCCGAGCCTTCCCTTGAGAACGTCCCGGAGTGACTTTAACCGGGACCACGCGAGAGCCTTCACTTGGTGCGGGGATTCTTTGCTCGCGGCGAGTGCCATCATTCGATACAGAATCACATTATCGACGGTCCTCACGATCGCGTTATGGTCATCTTCTTGTCCACCTTTGGGTTGGTTCCAGCCGCGAGCGAGGAGCTTGTCAAGTACGTCAGTGAGGCCAAGCGTTTTCACCTTCCGGGACCTTTGCTCGACAAGTCTTGCGCAGCGGGCCGGGTTCAAAAGGAGCCCGACGGTGTGATCCGCTAACCCCTCGGCAGCCGTGAATGGATCGAGTGTCGGTCCCGTCTTCTTGTCGAACAGCTCGCGGTGTTTAGGGTGTCCAGGTGGACGCGGCGGGATCAATCGGAGGACTCGTTCGGGAAGCGCGAGGGACTTCGGCTCCAACGTCGCGAGCAGGAGGTCGAAGGCTTTGCTCTGGTCCTTGTGCGAGACAGGCGTGACGTCGGCGGCCTTGTCACCTCGCAGGTCGTACCGGAACTGCACACCACCAACGAGTTTCGCGACACCCTCGATTTGGTAGCGGTGCAGCAGGTACACGGGGACCAATCGTTCTTCGAGTCGGGCGAGGGGATAGCCTTTCGGAATATTCTTCTCGCCGAACTGATCGAGGGCCACTTCTCGGACCTTCAACAAGTGCTCAAGTTCCTTTGTGGGGTCGGGTCCGTTGTCCCAGAGGTGCGCGGCAGGATGTACTCCGTTGGCCGGTCGGGCATCCTGGTCGGTGATGAAGATAAGGCCGCTTTTCCGGTTGTCGTCGATGATCTTCGCGAGTCCCTTCTCCTCGTCCTGGCCTCGGAGGTCGCTGTATCCATAGCGGATGGCGGCCTTGTCCCATTCTCCCACGCCGACACTGTAGGCCTTCGAGAGGTCGATCTTTCGGTCTTTGCCGATGCGAATCTTGGGATGGGGGTAGTCCATCACGGAAGCGTCTTTGATCGCGCTGGCGGCGAAGTTGTGGGCAAGCCCAAGAGTGTGTCCGACCTCGTGCGCCGAGAGTTGACGCAACCTCGCGAGGGCCATCTCCATCGCGGCCTTGGAGACTTTCTCATTCTTGGAGAATGGAGCCAGCAGACCTTCGGCGATGACCATGTCCTGGCGAACTCGCAAAGACCCCAGGGTCACGTGACCTCGTATGACTTGGCCGGTCCTTGGGTCGTGGATCGTGCTGCCGTAGGACCAACCGCGGGTGGATCGGTGGACCCACTGAATGACGTTGTAACGGACGTCCATCGGGTCCGCGGTTTCGGGAAGCAGCTTGACCTGGAAGGCGTTTTTGTAGCCGGCAGCGTCGAACGCCTTGGACCACCAGCGAGCACCATCCAGCAACGCCGAACGCACGGGCTCGGGCGCACCGCGGTCGACGTAGTAGACGATGGGTTTGACGGGGGCGCTGACTTTCGCCTTGGGATTGCGTTTTCGAAGATCGTGCCGGAGGATGTATCGCTTGGTCATCGGCTCGCCGAGGGGCGTTGCGTAGTCTTTGTGATGGACACTGAAGTAACCGCACCGGGGATGGAACTTTCGTGGTTTGTACTCATCTTCGGGCAACGCGATGAACGAAACGTGTTCGTGGACGGTGACCGCTTCGGGCGTCGGGACGACCGACTTGATGTACTTCCCTTCGGCCTTCCCGGTGAACGTCAGGACGACTTCCATCTCGGTGTTGCGTGGAAAATTCTTCGTCCGAGGTAGGTGGACGGCGGATCGTGAGGGATCGACCGAGTACGTTCCTTGCTTGGTCTCGGTGAGACGTTTGCGAACGCCGTGGACGTCGCTCAAGAGGAACGGCGTCATGTCTACAAGGACGCAGCCATCCTCTTCGGCTGCGACTTGGAAACCCCATAAAATCGATTTCGCAAAGGATTCCTTGACGGCGCTGCGTTCGGCGGGGTTCTTTGAGTTGGCACGAAATCGAACGTTTGGTTCGACCAGCAGGACCTTCGGGCCAACGCGTCGAAAGTAGACGACACGAGCGTCTTGCCATTGGCCGCGATCGAGCAAGATGTCGTTGGAACCAACGCAATAGGGAAGAGAGGGGACGTAGAGAAATTCCTTTTCCCAGGTGCGAATTTCCATCCAAAGTTTGCCCTTCTGGGCGTCCCAGTAGAACGGGAAGAGGCCTTGAGACTTCTTCATCTTCGCGGTGAAGGTCTTGATCGTGGTGGCTTGTTCTGGCTCATCGGCTTCGGCAGAGTGCGAAGGATTTGCG
>CAYYUU010000081.1:0-13481 GCA_964474955.1 uncultured Alcaligenaceae bacterium
CGAACAACCACATTCTGTACACCCAAGATGCCGACGGTGACGAGAACTACCACTTGTTCGCCGTGGACCTGAAGACCGGCAAAATCCGAGATCTGACACCAACCCCTGGTAAGAAAAGCAAGAAAACAAAGATTCGAGTTCGAATCCAAGAAGTCAGCCACAAATTTCCCGAGCACATCCTGATTGGTGTCAACGATCGCATCCCTCAACTCCATGACGTCTACAAAATCAACATCCTCACTGGCAAAAAGAAGCTCCTTCAAAAAAATAATGGCTTCCTTGGCTATCTCAGCGATGACAATTACAAAATCCGGTTGGGTGTGAAATTCAGCCCCAAGGCAGAATTGATAGTTGAAAAACTCGATGGAAAGGGCCAGTGGAAGAACTTCTTCAAAATCGGTCCCCAGGACACGCTGACGACTGCACCAGTCGGCTTCGATGCCAGTGGGCAGAAAATCTACATGATTGATAGCCGAGGTCGAAACACGGCCGCTTTGGTTCTGTTCGATCTGAAGACCAAGAAAAGTAAAGTGCTCGCAGAAAACAAGCTGGCCGATGTCGCTGGCATTTCGCTGCATCCCACCAAGAACACCCTCGAAGCAGTTGCCTTCAATTATAAGCGAGTCGAGAGAAAGTTTTTCGACGACGCCGTCAAGAAAGACTACGCCCGACTTTCCAAAGTCAACCCCGGCGACATCAACGTGACCAGTTCCACCCTAGACAATCGAAAATGGATCGTCGTGTTCACTCAGGACAACGGCCCAGCTCGGTACTATTTGTACAACCGAGATTCCGGAAAGGCCAAGTTCCTCTTCACCAACCGCCCCAAGCTCAAAGGTTGGAAGCTGCAGAGAATGCACCCGATGGTCCTGCCGGCACGAGACGGCCTGAAGTTGGTCTGCTATTTGACGTTGCCATTGACCAAGGACAAGAACCAGGATGGCAAGCTCGATGACGGAAAGCCAATACCGATGGTCCTTTTGGTCCACGGTGGTCCCTGGGCTCGCGACAAGTTCGGGTACAACACCCTGCATCAATTCCTGGCGAATCGCGGCTATGCTGTTTTGAGCGTCAATTACCGAGGTTCCGTTGGCTTCGGGAAGGAGTTCATCAACGCCGCCAACAAAGAGTGGGCCGGGAAGATGCACAACGACCTAATTGATGCCGTGGATGCCATCATCGAAAAGAAGATTGCCGACCCCAAGAAGGTCGCCATCATGGGAGGCAGTTACGGAGGCTACGCCACCCTGGTCGGGTTGACCTTCACGCCCAAGAAGTTTGCCTGTGGCGTGGATATCGTTGGGCCTTCGAATCTATTGACGTTGATGAAAAACGTTCCCGCGTACTGGGTGCCGCAGCTCCCCTTGCTGCGAACGCGAGTCGGTGACTTCACCACCCCAGAAGGTCGCTCGTTCTTGAAGGAGCGCTCGCCTTTGACGTTCGTGGCCAACATCGAGAAACCACTCTTGATCGGTCAGGGTGCCAATGACCCACGCGTCAAGAAACTCGAATCGGATCAGATCGTCGCAGCCATGAAGAAACGCAACCTGCCCGTGGTCTATGCTCTGTACCCGGACGAGGGACACGGCTTCGCCCGCCCTGTCAACAAACTTTCGTTCTTTGCATTGACGGAAGCGTTTCTGGCTCAGCATCTCGGAGGACGCTACCAGGCCCTGGATGGGACTATGAAAAAGTCAACGGTTCAGGTGCTCTCTGGATCAGATCAGATTCCCAGCCTGCCAAAGCTGCTCAAAAAGTAGGAGTTTCCTGTCGAGGTTCTGTCGCGTAAGGGTCCGGACATTGTCGAACGAGGCAACGTGTCAATGTCTTCCTCGTTCGATGTTATTGAGAACCGAGTGGGCAATGAACCAATCGTGGCAGGCACACTCGGAACGGGAAATTTCTTTCTGTCGGGTTTTTCGCGTTTGTCGTAGGTACACGCGAGCCGTGTGTACCCAGAAAATTCGACCAAGAAAAAAAGGTACACGCGAGCCGCGTGTACCTACGACAAACGGACAGTTATTGATTCCCCGTTCCGAGTGTACCGACGACTATGGTGCATTCGCCGCGCAGGGCTCAAAAACAAAGTCACAAGGTAGACAATCGTGGCCGAGCGGCGTGCAATAGTTTTCGTGGGTCGTGCGTCGGAAGAACAAAAGATTTGTGTTTGGGTACTTCTGTTCCACGGCGACGACCCTTTCTCGAAAAGAAACCGCCCGAGTCGAGTATCAACTCGCAAACCTGATTGATTGACACGAGACTCGATTTTCTAAGCCCGCCATTAGGAATCGATAATTATCAATGACGCGTTCTCGAAGTTCTTGGCAGAGAACTTGAAGATACCGTTGTCAATGTCCAGAGTCTCGCCTGTTGGGTCATCCATATAAGCATGCAACCGGGCCAGTTCGTCTGCCGAAAGAGCGTCATATTGACTCCGAGTGAGTCGGATAGTGATCGTGTCGTTACCACCGCCTCCATCGTAGGTTTGACCGTTGTGAACGGTTGAAGTAGTTACCGAATCGTCCCCTCCTCGGAGACGCACTTCCTTCCCGGCTGTCCAATCCACGATGCTCGAAAAATCAAAGTTGTTCGCTTCGTTTGTGCCGTCGACGCGGCCTCCGGACACCAGTCGTTCGATGCTGGTGGTGCTTCTCAGGGTGGCAAGTCGAATGGAGTCACTCTGGTTGCGTTTTTGATGGAGTTGGATACCGTCCGTTCCCTCACCCCCGTCGATTACGTCGTGCATCATTTGCGAAAAGTTGCTGATGAAAATGTCATCCCCATCTCCGCCAAAGGTCACATCATTGCCACTACCTCCGTCGATGGTGTCGTTGCCATTCCTTCCATCGATGGTGTCCTCGTCATCTCCTCCGTCGATCACGTCGTCACCATTGCCGCCGGTGATGGTGTCCTCCCCGTCACCGCCGTTGAGGGTGAATCCACCGAGGTCATCGGGGGCAAGGATTGTGTCGTCACCGTCTTTGCCATCAATGCGCCGTTGGCTTGCCGTCCAGACGGACACACCGGAGAAGTCCAAGACATTGTCCTCGTCGGTGCCCACGACTCGACTTCCACCCAGGATCTGCTCTATGCTGTTGGAGGGACTGAAGCTGGCGAAGGAGATGGCGTCACTTTGGTTACGTTGGGGGTCGAGTTGGACGGCATCAATGCCAGGTCCCCCATCGATGACGTCGTAGGTGTGATTCGAAAAGCTAGCGATGAAGACGTCGTTTCCTTCTCCACCACGAGTGACATCCTTGCCCCCATCTCCGTCGATGGTGTCGTTGCCATTCCTTCCATCGATGGTGTCCTCGTCATCTCCTCCGTCGATCACGTCGTCACCATTGCCGCCGGTGATGGTGTCCTCCCCGTCACCGCCGTTGAGGGTGAATCCACCGAGGTCATCGGGGGCAAGGATTGTGTCGTCACCGTCTTTGCCATCAATGCGCCGTTGGCTTGCCGTCCAGACGGACACACCGGAGAAGTCCAAGACATTGTCCTCGTCGGTGCCCACGACTCGACTTCCACCCAGGATCTGCTCTATGCTGTTGGAGGGACTGAAGCTGGCGAAGGAGATGGCGTCACTTTGGTTACGTTGGGGGTCGAGTTGGACGGCATCAATGCCAGGTCCCCCATCGATGACGTCGTAGGTGTGATGTTGGAAGTTGGCAACGAAGGTATCGTTGTCCTCCCCACCATGTGTCGTGTCAACTCCCTCGTCTCCCTCGATCGTGTCGTCTCCAGTGCCACCATCGATGGAGTCATCGCCGTCCCCACCTGAGAGGAAGTCGTTGCCTGCTCCTCCAACGAGGATGTCTGAGCGACTTCCGCCGCTGATGGTATCGTCGCCACCATCACCGAAGAAGGTGACCGGAAACGGGACATCCGATTTCGCGGTCATTTCGTCCTCGCCATCCTGCCCGAAACCGAGAATGCGGCTTGTCGGTTGGAATGGTCCAAACACAACCGAATTCAGGTGGATGGTCACTTCATTCGAACCGTTCTTCTTGACAACGAGGGTATCGGGGTTGGGTGTCCCGCCAATAGCCAACAACGTCTCTCCTGGATTGTCAGGGTCCTCTTGAATCGCTACGGTCGAGATGTCGATAACGCGTATGATACTCCGCTGACCGGCGCCGAGATCGAAGGTCAAGTTGATGATGTAAGGTGTTGAGCTTTCCGCTTCATAAACTTTCGTAACGGTGAGAGTGCCATCCGCTGGGATCGCCAAAGAACTCGATGTATCATCTCCCCAGGTAATGCCCACATTGGTCCCGGCAGGTCCTGAGACCACAAAGTCGCGAGGTTGTCCCCGAACACCTACTTCGGGCCCTGTGAACAGAACGGCATCGGAGACGGTAAGCCTGGCATCTTCGTCGGCGTTAATCGTGTCTGTCCCTCCGCCACTTTCGTAGGTGACGATTTCGATGAGGTCATCGAAGAGAATCTGCTGGCCAGTGCTGGTTGTAATCGAGTTCGCAGTGGCGGTGAGGGTCTCGTCAGTCGTAGTACCAATGATGGTAATCGTGTCAACTTCTCCCGAGTCGGTTCCGGAATCGATCACGGTGATTGGGCCGTCAAGTTGCCCCAGTCTGACGACAACATTGTCGGCACCGGGACCGCCATCGATGACGATTCCTTCACCATAGCTTTCATCGACTTCGATGGTATCATCTCCCAGACCGCCGAGAAGAGTTGTCCTTTCGCCCGGATCAACCAGGAAGTCATCTCCTTCCCCGCCATCGACAGTGACCTCCTCAATGCCGCTGAAGGAGATCGTTTCGCTGGTGTCCAACCACGTCACCGTGGCCGCATCCTTTGTGATCGAATCAGCTCCTGACGTCCCATTGACGAACAGGGCATCGTTTCCTGTCGTGCCTGTGTCTGCGACATCGACATCGACGATTGCGTCTGGAGCTATGTGATCATCTAGGTTTCCGAAGTTGATCACATACGTATCGTCACCTTCTTCGCCGTCGAGGAGCAGTCCACCAAGAGGAGCTGCGTTGACCGTGATCTGGTCGTTTCCTCCCTCGGACTTGATTCGCAAACGGTCAGCTGCGGCATACGTTCCTTGAGATCGACCATTCAAGATCACTTCAACTTCGCTGGGGCTAAGTCCCGGATTGATCTCAATGATGTCGTTACCAAGCGTTCCGATGACTAAGTCAGAACTTATAGGGATTGCCAGGGAGAATTCGGAAGTGTTGAGGAACGGGTCCCTCGCCACGGCAGTAATCCATTCACCTGGGGCCGTGCCAGCAAAGAGCGAAAGTGCAAAGTTAGCAATTCCGCTGGAATCTGTAAGGACACTGGCTGCACCCAAATACCGCTGCCCCTCACCATAACCGGATGGGTCAGGATCTTCGCTGGCATAGAAATACACAAGGTACGGGCTGTCCGGTGCGGCGTTGAATGACCCGCTCACAGTCGTTGTAGTGCCCAGAGAACCCGCTTCCGTAAGAACGGGGAAGTTAAGCAGATTGTTGGGACCGACATCGGCATCTCCAGAATCGTTGGGTGTCACTCCATCGAAGCCAAGATCAATACCGAGCCCGGTGTTGTCGTAAATGGAGTTGCCAGCCACGAAGTTGCCGGTGGCCTGACTGCCCACGATGGCAACTCCGGGACCAGAGTTACCGGAGATGGTGTTCAGAACAACTCGATTATTAAACGCATCATTGTTTACGCCTGTCCAGAAACCTGTGCCGTTGCCGAGGTAGACCCCGGGACCGGAATTTCCAAGAGAATTGGTGCCGGCTGTATCGAGCCCGATCTGATTCCCTTCGATACGATTGCTCTGCGAGGGAGAGTTAAAGACGGCGACTCCGCCGAGGAGGTTGCCAGAGATTTGGTTCCCGAAACCAGGAGTTGGCCGACCGATGAGATTCGTCGCCGAGCCCGAAACAGCAACACCCCACCACTGGTTGGGAATGGCAACCATACCACTTACGTCGGTCCCAATCTGATTAGCCCATAGCAGATTAAGTGATGAACCGGCGAAGAAAATGACCCCGTTATAATCGTTGCCGGATATGAGATTTCCTTCGCCAATTCCCGATCCACCAATCCAGTTCCTGTCGGAATTGTGGACGTAAATGCCATTTTCTTGGTTCCCCAAGTCTTGAGTACCCGTTACATCCGTTCCGATGTAGTTCCCCTGAATGATGTTATCGTTGGAGTCATTCCAGAGACCAATTCCCTCCCAGTTAACCGTTGCGGAGATGATATTCCGCATAGCAGCTGTGACACCGCCGATGGTGTTCTGTGAAGAACCAAAGAGGGCAATGTTGCGGAAGCCGTTACCCAGTGACATCGTACCGGTGACGTCTGTCCCGAAGTAGTTCCCCGCGATCAGATTTACGTTGCTGTTCACCGCCTCGACCCCACTCCGACCATTCCCCGAAATGGTGTTGCCTTCGAGGGCGTCGTTGACATTATCCCCGTCCGTGCCAATCCGTGTGCGTTGCGAAGTAATCAGGCGAATCCCATGAATCGAATTGCCGAGGGTCACAAGTCCACTCTGATTCGTCCCGATGCGATTGGATTGAATCACGTTATCAATTGAGTTTGCCCCGTTGACCTGAACCCCAAAGCGTCGATTTGCGGAGATGACATTACCGCCATTGGCGAGGCCAACATACGTTTGGGGGCTCTCCGAAATGAACACACCGTCGAGGGCGTTGCCTAGTCCGAGATTGCCGGTCACATCGGTACCGATGTAGTTGCCTGCAATGACATTATCAGGACCAGCGAATTCAACCCGAACACCGCTCCAACTGTTGCCGGAGAGTATGTTGCGCTCGGCATCATCCCGCACGCCGTTGGCATCGGTGCCGATGCGATTTCCGGTTGCTCCGCTGAAAATCGTCACCCCGTCTTGACCATTGGGAAGCGGAATTGTGCCGCTAACATTCGTACCGATAAAGTTCCCTGCGACTGCGTTTCCTGTCGTAGCCGCGTCTGTGATTAGCACACCCTGGAAATTATTTCCGGATATCAGATTTCCTTCCGTGGCATCATTGATTCCGTCTCCATTGGTTCCGATTACGTTGTTCCAAGCGCCCGAAGAGATCGTGATTCCTGCGGCCCCATTGGACAAGGGTAGAGTACCTGTGATATCGGTTCCGATGTAATTGCCCTGAATAATATTCTCACTTGCGAGTTGATCTATCAGAATCCCATGAACAACATTTCCCGAGATCAGGTTTCTGGCGTACGGTGCTGGCCCACCTATCAAGTTGTTATTTGCATGAGTGGTGAGGTGGATTCCATACCCATTGCCAAGAGAAAGCGTGCCCGTGATATCTGTTCCAATCAAATTTCCTTGAACAGTGTTGTTGGATGACCTGTTTTGGATAATGATAACTTTTTGGGTGCCCGGTCCACCTGCGAGCAGGTTTCTGGCGTCTGGTGCCATTCCACCTATCAAGTTGTTGTGCGTATCGGACAGCTCAATCAGACTATTTCGAGTTACAAGGCCCACTTCGCCATTGACATCTGTTCCCACGTAATTTCCTTGAACAATGTGATCCCCGCCGAGCACGAGTCGAATTCCTTCGAATCTTCCACTTGCCGAGACTACATTACGCATTGAGGGAGCCGTGCCACCAATTTGATTGCGAAACGAACGTTGCATCATCAGGTCACTTTGACCATTATCTATTGCCAACTCTCCTGCGACATCTGTACCAAGGAAGTTCCCAGCAATCACGTTATCGTCACTTCTGAGTGTGAGAACGCCAAATTGACCATTCCCGGAGATGAGGTTTCTCTCAGCATCGTCGGCGACACCGTCACCATCAGTGCCAATCCGGATTTGGTCAGCCTCTGAGAGCCAAACTCCTGCAGTAATATTCCCAATCGCGATAGAACCTGTCGCGTCGGTCCCGATATAGTTTCCAGCGATTACAGTCTGTATCGTCCCTTCGTCAAGGATGCTCACGCCAATTCGGAGATTCCCAGAGATCACATTTCGCTCAGCCGTATCACTAACTCCATCTCCATTGGTTCCGATGCGAGTTCGTTGGGCACCAGCGGCTACAACCACGCCATCCACACCGTTCCCAAGAGCAAGGTCGCCATCCGCCGTGATCCCGATGGAGTTGCCAGCGACGATTGTGTCGTCCGTTCCGGCTCCTTCGATGCGAATACCGTCGAGGTTATTTCCAGATATATGATTCCCTTCAGCATCATCGGCGATCCCATCGCCGTTGGTGCCGATGAGATTCCGCTTACCCCCACCTGTCACGAGAACGCCGATGAGACCGTTGCCCAGATCTTGCGTCCCCGTGACATCCGTTCCGATGTAATTCCCTACCACAATGTTCTCGTCTACCCCTGCCCCGACCAGAACTACACCACTCAAGCCGTTTGCCGAGATAACATTCCCGGCACCTGGTTCTCCACCGCCAATCAAGTTGTTGTTCGCCCCCAGGTCGACGAGAATGCCATCGCCTGCGTTGGGAAGGGGAGATACACCGTCTCCGGCAACGCCGATGTAGTTCCCCTGGACGGTAGTGCCCGTCGTGCCGCTAAACAATAGGCGGAGACCAATATTGCCGTTGCCAGAGATTACATTCCCTGCGCCCAGGGCTGATCCGCCAACAGTGTTATCGGGGGCGTTCGAGATGTACATGCCAATGCCAATGTTCGGGATCGGGAGCGTACCTGTGTGGTCCGTCCCGATGTAGTTGCCTTCTACGCGATTCCGGGCAGCTCCATTTGAGATGTTGACGCCTTCCCAGTTGAGTTGGCCCGAGATCACGTTCCCCGAACCTTCCTCTGTTCCGCCAATCAGATTGTCGGACGCACCTCCATCGAGGTAAACGCCTCGGAACATGTTCCCAAGGGCAACGGTCCCGCTGGCGTCAGTCCCCACGTAGTTACCTTGGATCCGGTTGCCCGTGGAATCAGCCCCAATTAGAAACACCCCGTGGGCATTATTTCCGGATATGACATTCCGATCATCAAGAGATGTACCACCAATGATGTTATCAGCCCCATTCAGCACATAGATGCCTTGCCGAGCATTCCCCTGGTCAGTCCGACCTTGAGAACCTGTTCCGATGTAATTGCCTGAGATCCTATTCCGATCCCCACCAATGATTTGGATGCCGTCAGACGCAAAGTTGCGGACGGTTAAATGGAAAACTTCGTTGGCATTCGAGGTGATGGACAATCCGGCGGCGAATCCGGCTAAACTCCCGTCAATCACGATCTCGGGACCATCAGGATTCGTATCACTACCAAACTGAGTCTGTGTCCGTCCATCGATGGTCGTTCCACCCGTCGTGTCATTGAGAGCAGGGAGTGGTGTTTTTGGGCGAATCACAAAAGCCCCATTCTCGATATTCCCTTCGTTAGCCAAAAGGGCGACTTGGCTGGCTGTCAGTGGTCTGTCGTAAATCCGGACGTCGTCGATGAGTCCTTCCCACGTTCGTGGGGCCAATCGTGGTGGTGGTGACGTGCGATACACACTAGACGTGGAACCGATGTTCCAGGTGGTCGTCGAATCATAAGGAATGATAATCGACCGGTTCGCCTGGGCTTGCAAGACTCCATCGACATACAGCCGCAATACCGATCCATCGTACGTCCCGACCACATGATGGAACGTCCCCAGTGGGAATGTATCCTGGGAAGTCAGGAGCTGTTCGAACAAGTTGCCGACGCCGAAGGTGAAGCGGTTGTCGCTCGCCCGCCATGCGAGCAACACCGACACGGATGTGTCTCCCTCCGGTGGATTGAGGTTCTTTGTAACGATGACATGCCCGAAGTCCCCGAGTCCCGGATTGCCGCTGTCGGCCCGCGCCCACGCACTGATCGAAAACTGTTGGAGCCTCAGGTTCGGGGAATCGGGGATGTCGACGTAACTGCCGGTGGAGAACCGGGCGGCGTTGCCGAACTGACCTTCCTCGAACGTAATATTATTCGTGGCAACGGCGTTGTTCGTTCCCCGACTGTCGAGGGCATCCTGGTTGAGTTCATACCGACTGACCAAACCTCGGTTGACGTCCGTCGGGACGCCCGCGAGCGTCTCGATTTCAGCCACCGAAAGGGGCCGGTCGTAGATGCGCACGTCGTCGATCACTCCGTTCCAGGTTCTGGCAATCCCAATATCGCGAAAGAACTCAGGTCCGGCTCCGATGTTCCAAGGCGTCCCGTCATAGGGAATGGTGATTGGCTTGACGGCTTCGCTTTCCAACACACCATCGACGTAAAACTTGAAGGTCGTTCCGTCATAACTTGCTGTCACATGGTAAAACGTGCCTGGGGCAAACGTGTTGGCAGAAGGCAAGAGGTTCGCCCCATCGGGTGACAAATCCCCGAGGCCGGAGACGAAGCGATTATCCGTTGCCCGCCTTCCGAGATACGCCGCAGCCGTGACACCGTTGACTTTGCCGCCCACAATGACGTTGCCAAAGACAACGTTGTTGGGGCCCGCGCCGTCAGGACGAACCCACGCGCTGATGGTGTACCTTTGGAGTTGGAGACTCGACGATTGCGGAATGTCGATATATCCATTCGAACCGAACTGGACTCCGTTGTCGACCTCACCAGACACGAAGCTAACGTTGTTGGTCGCAGACGGGTCATTGCTACCGACTTCGTCGTTCACCGAGTCGTTCAACGGGTAGTAACTCACCAGGCCCTGAGTTGGTAGCGAAGCATTGGAATTGATCGGGATGTTGAAGACGATGTTGTCGGAACCAGGTCGGGCGTTCGCATCAAGAATCGCCTGACGCAGTGAGCCCGGACCGCTGTCTTGTGTGTTGGTGACAACAACGTCTTGGTTGCTCAGGAACGCAGGAGAGAATTCGGAGGTGTTGCCGAGTGAATCGGTCGCCGTCGCTGTGATCCACTCGCCCGCAACAGTTTCGGCGTTCAGTACGATTTCGAAAATTGCGTTGCCTGTGGTATCCGTGACGACGTCTGTCGAACCGAGGTAACGCTCACCTTCACCGTGGCCCATCGGGTCGCGTTCCGCGTTCGCAAAGAACTCGATCGTGAACGAACTATCGGGGGCGCTCTCCAACGAGCCTCGTACAAATGTCGTCACACCCGGCTGAGCATCGGCCAGGACTGGATAGTTCTGTTGATTGTTCGCGCCGACGTCATCATCTCCGGCATCGTTGGTCGTGACACCCTCATCCCCGAGATCGATTCCCAGAGCACCGTTGGCGTGGATGGAGTTTCGCTCGAAACGATTTTCGGTTGCCGTGTTGTCGGGAACTTGGATGCCAGCGCCGGCATTGCCTGTGATGTGGTTCTCGGCGATAAGGTTGCGGTTACTATTGATCTCGACTCCGTTTCCAGTGAAGTCCCGGATTGTCAAACCATACACTGCGTTGTCGTCTGAGGTGATTGAAAGACCGTTAGCAGAGGAGGCTGTGATTTCTGCCGTCATGAAGTACCAGTCGCTATCCACACTTCCGTCGGAATCAATGACAAAGTGGATGCTGTCTCCCGCAGCTACAGATATGCGAGAGAGACTCTGAGGACCGCTGCTCGCATGGTTGCCACCAACGGAGCCGGATGCGAGAGTTCGGCTTTGATCGTTGACTTCGACAAACCACTTGATTCCTTGACTTACCGGGTTCGCATTTGTGAAACTGAAATCCAAATCAACTAAGAGGTCGGTTGAACTTTTCCAACTCACGACGACCAATCCAGGTGCATCGCAGCAAGGTCCAGGCCCACCCGCGGGATGGAGCAGCATTTCCCCGTCAGGCCAAATGACGTTGGATATTGGCTCCGACTGCGCGACACCTGTTTGGTTGACTCCCACAAATGGGTGAATGCCGTCCACATCGACCCAGGCTCCTGGGTTCGGACCAGGCGTCCAAGTACCGAAGACTGACCCAAAGGTGGGCAACAACGTGTAGTTCCCATCTCGCGCAGTGTCATGTTTGAATCGATACGACCAGGTGTCATCATCGGTGTTGGACGTCCTTGAAAAGTCGGCGGCGGCTGAGAAGGATACTCGACTGATCTGGTCGCCATCGATCAGAATCTCAGGTCCATCAGGATTCGTATCACCACCAAACTGAGTCTGTGTTCGTCCATCCATGATGGTTCCGCCCGTCGGGTCATTGAGAGCAGGCAGTGGGGTGTTCGGGCGAATCACAAATGCCCCCCCGATATCTCCACGGATAACTACACGCGAGAAGTCGATGTAGTAGCTTTCCAGCGCCGACTGGGAAGAGACGAATCCGCCATCCAAAAACACATCGAGAATTCCGTCCGACAGGACAGAGGCTATTTGTTCCGCACTCAGCGAAAAAGTAACAAGCCCCGTTCCGAAAATTCCTTGCTGGAGATCATCGAAAGCTCCAGGCACCTCGATCCCTTCGAAGAACAACCGATCATCATTGTCTTGAGTAATGGGCTCGCCATCTTGAATCCCAGCCAGAGCCAGTTCGACAGTGATGGTTTGCACTTTATCAAGCCTGGCAAGTTCTGTGGAGAGGTCATGTGTCCAGCCAACGTTGTTCTGATCGTCCGTTCCAAAGGTAGATGGCCGAATGTCGCGATCAGTGAACGGTGCGTTCGCGAAGTCGGCAGCCGACCTGTTGTCCGTATCAATCTGAGGTATGTTCTGCCCAAGAATTCCGTTCCCGAATCCAAAGAAATCTTCATCTCCCAAAGTCTGCGTCACAGTATCACGACGAACAGTCACGCGCGAGTAGTCGATGTAGTAACTCTCTAACGCAGAGTCGGAAGAGACAAACCCCCCGTCAAAGAAGACATCGAGAATTCCATCGGTCGTGAAAGAGGCGAGTTGCTCCGCATTCAAATCAAAGCGGAACAATCCACTTCCAAAAGCTCCCTGCCGGACATCATCAAAGGCCCCTGCAACCTCAATGCCTTCCAAGAACAGTCGATCGTCGTTGTCTTCTGTGGCGGGATCACCGTCCTCGAGCCCCGCAAGTGCGAGTTCGATCGTGACGGACCCAATTCCATCGAACCCGTTCAGCGCTCCCGAGAAGTCATGTGTCCAGCCGACGTTATTTTGATCGTCCGTCCCGAAGTTCGAAGGGCGAATGTCGCGATCGGTGAAGGGTGCGTTGGCAAGGTCTTCGGCAGATCGATTGTCTGTTTCGATTTGTGGGATGTTCTGCCCAAGAGTCCCGCTGCCGAATCCGAAGAAATCGGCGTCTCCAAGAGTTTGCGTGATTGTTGTGGCAGGAATGCCAGCTAACGGCTCGATCTCTTCAGGAGACAGTGGGCGGTCATAGATTCGGACATCGTCGATTACTCCGTTCCACGTCCGTGGGAAACCACGGCCCCTGGCATCTGGAAACTGAGCACCAATCGACCAGGGATCTGAGGAATCATAAGGCAGAGTTATCGGTTTGACCTGTTCTCCCTGGAGTATGCCGTTGATGTAGAGTTTCAGAGTGGTGCCGTCATACGTCCCAGCCACATGATAGAACTCACCCGCGACGTAAGTATCCGAAGAAACAAGCAGGTTCTCC